>NZ_JAXGFQ010000007.1:0-146618 GCF_051020825.1 Moorella naiadis (nom. illeg.) | reverse complement strand
CAGTTTTCAAAGACCCGCCTCGCTTGACGCGACTTTTTTATCTTATCACTTCCCGCTTCCTTTGTCAAGGGCTTTTTATGCCCTTCTGCAGTCCCCCTTTTCGCGCCCCCGCGGGACGCGGGACGTAGAAAACAATATAGCACGAAAGCGGGCGTCAGGCAAGGGGTGATATTCCCCGTTAAACGGCGCCCGCCACTTTTAATCCGTAATAACCCCATTCTTGCTTGCCCATTTAAGCTTATCTGCCGGTATGCTGGCTATTTCCCTGATGCTGCCGCCAATTATATCAGTACAAGTGCCGTGTTTACTCTTCCCTAGGCCGCATGGTGGGAAAAAGGATCACGTCCCGGATCGAAGGCGAATCCGTCAGAACCATGACCAGCCGGTCAATGCCGATGCCCATGCCTCCGGCCGGGGGCATGCCGTATTCCAGAGCCTGGAGGAAGTCTTCATCCATCATGTGGGCCTCTTCATCGCCGGCGGCTCGTTCCGCCATTTGGGTTTCAAAGCGCCGCCGCTGATCGATAGGATCATTGAGTTCAGAAAAGGCGTTGGCCAGCTCTCGACCGGCGATAAAGGCCTCAAAGCGGTAGGTAAGTTCTGGATTTTCCTTTTTCCGCTTGGCCAGGGGCGAAATGGCCACCGGGTAGTCAAGGATAAAGGTCGGCTGGATCAGATTAGGTTCCACGGTGGCTTCGAAGACCTCGTTGATTATCTTACCCCGCTCCAGATAAGGAGGAATCTCTAACCCCAGACCAGCGGCAGCCTGTCTGGCTTCCTCAACCGTAGGTAACTGGTCGAAGTCCAGGCCCGAGTATTTCTTAATAGCCTCCATCATGGTTAACCGCGGCCAGGGCGGGGTGAGATCCAGCCTGTCCCCCTGATAGGTAACAGTAGTTGTCCCCACGGCCTGCCGGGCTATAAAGGCCACCATTTCTTCCAATAGGTCCATCATGACCCGATAATCGGCATAAGCCTGGTACAGCTCCAGCATGGTAAACTCGGGGTTATGCTTGGTGGAGATGCCTTCGTTGCGGAAAATCCGCCCCAGCTCATAGACCCTTTCCAGGCCGCCCACCAGCAGACGTTTTAAATGGAGCTCCAGGGCAATGCGCAGGTAGAGGTCAATATCCAGGGCATTGTGGTGGGTAATAAAGGGCCGCGCCGCAGCACCGCCGGCGATGGGGTGCATGGTCGGTGTCTCGACTTCTAAAAAGCCCCTCTCGTCCAGAAAGGAACGGATGGCACGAATTATTTTGGCCCTAGTAATAAATACCTCTTTGACCTCGGGGTTAACAATCAGGTCCAGATAGCGTTGTCGATAACGCAGGTCAACGTCTTTCAGACCGTGCCATTTCTCCGGCAGGGGGCGTAAACTCTTGCACAGGAGGGTCAGTTGCCGCACCTCAACCGAAACCTCACCCCGGTGGGTACGAAAAACCCGGCCCCGGACGCCGATAATGTCGCCAATATCCAGCTTTTGAAAGAGACTGTAACCCTCCGGCCCGACATTATCAAGGCGAAGGTAGAGTTGCAGGCGGCCTTCCCGATCCTGCAAGTCGGCGAAGGAGGCTTTGCCATGGCCGCGGATGGCCCGGAGGCGGCCGGCTAGGGCGACCTCCTGGCCTTCCAGTTTTTCAAAGCGATCGCGGATGGCAGCGGTGGTATGGGTAACTGTAAAACGGCCGCCGTAGGGCTCTATACCCGCCTCCTGCATCTGGTGCAGTTTCTCCAGACGCACGGCCATTAAGTCATTTTCAGCTTCCAACTCGATCCCCCTAGTGAGCCCGGTCTATATTCAGAATCTGATAACGCAGGTTACCGGCCGGCACCTGGATATCGATGGTTTCCCCGCTATGATGCCCCAGCAAAGCCTTACCTACAGGCGATTCATTGGAAATGCGGTTTTCCGCCGGATCGGCTTCCATGGAGCCGACGATTTCATACTCGATCTCTTCATTATCATCGAGATCCTTCAGAGTCACCCGGGACCCCAGGGAAACGACATCGTTTGGTACCTCGCTGGCTACGATAACCTTGGCGTTACGTAGTTTCTTTTCCAGGGTAAGGATACGGCCTTCAATGAAGGCCTGCTCATTCTTGGCGTCTTCGTACTCTGAGTTCTCGCTGATATCGCCAAACTCGATGGCCTGCTTTAAGCGCTCGGCCACCTCCTGGCGGCGGACAGTTTTAAGATACTCCAGTTCTTCCTCCAGTTTCTTTAAACCGTTGGCAGTCAACAGGGTTTCTTTTTCGGCCATCCTCTGTTCGCTCCCCTTAACGTTTCGGTTTATTCTCCTAGCCGGTGTTATCTCAATATATGTCTTTCGCCGCCCCTTTATGCGGCCGGGAACAGGGCTAACTACCATAACAAGCACCGGGGCCGGCCCCAGTGCTTGCTAGTTTTGCCTCTGTTCATTATTTATGAGTATTATAGGTCCACCTGGTTACCATGTCAAGACTTTTCCCTTAACATCCCCGCCGCGGCTCTAACAAGACGGAAAGCCCCCGGTATCCCGGGGCCAACAGCGTTCCCACCTGGCAGCGATGGTTTTACCGGGCCAGGGCCTCCTCCTGCCGGGCTCGTTCTTTAATAGCGGCCACCTGTTCGGCGGAAACCGGCAACTCAAAACTGCGGAAACCGGCGACCCGGAAACCATGCTTGGCAGCCAAGCGGTTAATGGTGTCTATCTGCTCTACCGTCAACTCCCGGCCCAGGGTGAAGTTTTCAATCCTGCCCTCTAGGGCCAGGATCATCGTTTCGGCCATGCAGGCATAGGAGAGGCCCGGCGGATAGCCGAAGTTGAAGTGAAAGTCAACCTCTCCGGGCACCTGGACGACACCGCCGTCAATGACCAGGACGTCGTCGCGGACTTCGGCCACCCGTCGTGAGACATCCCGGGGCCGGGCCACGTCACAGACTACGGCCCCTGGTTTCAGATCATCAGGTTCAATAACCGTATCTACTGCCGAGGTTACAGTGAGGATAACGTCGGCCCGGCGTAGGGCTTCCAAGGAATTTTTAGTGATCACCACTGCCAGGCCGGTTTCATCTTTAATTTTCTGCGCCAGGCGGGCCAGTTTCAATTCGTTACGGGCAATGAGGGTGAGGTGGCGGCAACGGCGGGCCAGGATGCGGGCGCAGACGGCGCCTATGGAGCCGGTAGCCCCCATGATGGCTACCTCGGCCCGGGTCAGGTCGATGTCCATCATGGCGGCGGCCTTTTCCGTGGCTTCCAGGGCCGTAGCCACGGTATAGCTGTTGCCGGTGGTAACGGCTATGTTTAAGTGGCGGGCAATGGTAATGCCGGCATCACCGACCACCGAGGTCATGGCCCCCAGGCCCAGGATCGCGGCGCCCATCTTTTCGGCCATCTTCCCAGTGCGAATTAGCTTCTTCAGCACCAAATCCTCGGGCAGGGTCAACATCTGCCGGGTCGTCAGTGGGCAGGCTACGAACCAGCCCTCGGTGGCGGCATAAGGGGAACGGACGCCGGTAATATGGGAGGTTTTAAGGGGCGGCAGGTAGCGTACCGCTCGTTCTACCAGGGCCGGCGGCAGGTAGCGGGCGATAGGGAATTTCCGGGTAACATCGCTAATATCCAGCGGGTGGATCATGAAGGCGAATTTATGCAACAGCAGGGGCCCCCTTTTAGTTCAGGTTAACAATCCTTGGTTTGAAAGCGAGACGATCGAGGAGCTGGTTATAGTCGGCCGGGGTTACGGTATCCGGCTTTTTACCGCTCAGGGTTAACAGGACTCCCTCCATAACGTTGGTGCCGAAGGAGCGGCCGTTAAATTCCGGGGTGGTGGTAATAAGGGTTTTGATCCCCCGGCGGCGGAGTTCCTCGATATCGGCGGCAGTGACGGTGTTGGTGATGATTACCCGTCCCGGCAGTTCCGGGGGCAGGTGGCGACGGATGAAGAGGAAATCCCCGGCGATAATCTCCGCGTCCTGGTAGTAATGGTGGTAACGGTCGTCTATCTTTTCTTGCTCTTTCCCCGTGGGGTAAAGAATTTTAAAGGGTAGGAGGCGGACAATGGGGGCCAGCAGGTAGGCCACCCGCTGGAAGCTGGCCAGGGAACGAATGGGAAATGGCAGGCCCAGGCCAAAGATCAGGTCGCCGCAAACGAGGTCGGCGCCGGCCGCGTCCATGGCCTCGGCCATGCCGAAACGGTCGACGGCGCTGACCATCAGGACCCTCTTACCTCGAAAATTGATAATCTCTTCCCGATCCAGGTAGGCGATTACCCGCCGTTCCAGGGTGTCTTTTAAACCGCCACCGTCGACCATGGGGGTCTGGCGGGCGGCCCGAGCTACCCTGGCGGCGTCGCGCAGTAAATAGCGCCTGGCCCCTACCCGGATGTAGAGATCCATCCCTCCCAGGCCGAAGGCGTCAACCCGGCCGTCGAGTTCCTTAATCATGGCGATCATCCGCTCCATATCGCCGTCCGTACCGATCCTTTCGATGCGAAATTTCTCGCCCAGGAATTCGGTTTTTACCTGGTGATCCCTTTTAGAGGAACCCAGGCTGATGCTCACTACCCTTTTCATATGTCATCCTCCGAAAATAGATTTCTGGCAAAAGTGCCCCTCTTTGGTAAGCTTCCCACAGGCTGGCGGAACAGGCTCCGTAGTTCTCGGCGAGTAAACTTAGCGCTTAGCCTTCCTCGGCGACGGGGGTGACTAAACTTTATCCCTTTGATCCATCATTACGTGGCGTGCTACTCCCCATTCCTGAAGCTACGTTACGATCCCCATCCCGTTCACCGTCGCCTCGCTGCGGCACAGCTCGAGTTTGCTGAAGCCTCGAACCAAGTCACCTTCCGCCTGCACCCGCCAGCCCTTCAGCAGCCCCATGATTGACTCCTCCTAAGAGAAGATAGGTTTCTGCTAAATTCAATCCTGTGCCAGTTGGTGCACCAGCTGGCGCAACTCTTCGACATCGACGGTACGATCTCCCTGGATGGGGGAGGTGCCGATGACGTAACCGATTACATCCCGGCCTAGGAGGGCCTCGCTGACCTTGATGCGGTAGTCGGAACCGATGATAATCACCACATCGTAATCCCGGATGCGGGTGACAACCTCCATAATGGTATTAAAGAGTTCCAGGCCGTTCTTCTGGCGGACGAAATCCCAGCGCTCGGTATCGGTCAAGAGGAGGGTGTACTCAACCCCTTCCTGGCGTAGCATGGCTTCGACTTCACCCTTATTGGCCAGGGGGAAGCCGACGACGGCTATCCGCTTCCCACGGCGGACTTCCCCCAGGGTTTCCAGGCGGGAAACAAAAGTCCGGTCTACGCCGACCTGACGGGCGGCCTCCTGCTGGGAAAAGCCCTGGCGGCGCAGGGCGAAGATGCGCTCCAAAGTGGCATCGATTTTCCGCCGGCTGATGAGTTTGTCGCCGATGCGAATCAAGTCCATAAAAAAAGTCTGCCCCTTTGTGCACAGATCTGTGCAAGGCAGATTATAGCAAAAAGTAGCAGCCCTGGCAAGGGCCTGCCCGCAAATAAATTGTTCATTTTAACTCATGAGAATACAACCGGGTAACGCTAGCCATCACTCCCGGTAATTACATAAAAAATCCTCCAGGGCGGTGGTTACCTCTGCGGCGGTGGTGAGGGTATTGATCTCCTGGCGCAGGTGGGCGGCTCCGCGTAAACCCCGGAGATAATAAGCCAGATGCTTGCGCATTTCTTTTACTGCTGTTTCTTCACCTTTATACTCCGCCAGGAGATTCAGATGCCAGCAGGCCATGTTTAAACGGGTTTTTATGTCTACTGTTGCCGGCTCCGGACGGCCCTCCAAGACGGCGCGGATAGCAGTCAGCAGCCAGGGATTACCGATGGCCCCCCGTCCCACCATGACGCCGTCACAACCCGCCTCTTCCAGGAGGGTTACGGCATCGGCCGGAGACCTGACGTCGCCGTTGCCGATGACCGGTACCGGTACGGCTTCTTTGACCAACGGGAAGTAGCTCCAGTCGGCCCGGCCGCTATAAAACTGGCTGCGGGTGCGGCCGTGGATGGCTACCGCTGCGGCGCCGGCAGCGACTACCGCCCGGGCGGCGTCCACCACGTTGATTGAACCCTCGTCCCAGCCCAGGCGTATCTTAACCGTCACCGGGACCAAGCTGGCAGCCCGGACCATGGCGGCCACGATAGCGGCCGCCAGGGGCAGGTCGCGCATCAGGGCCGCGCCCTCGCCATTTTTCACTATTTTCGGGGTGGGGCAGCCCATATTGAGGTCAACAATAGCAGCACCAGCAGCAACAGCCATTTCCGTCGCCCGGGCCATGACCTCCGGCTCCCGACCGAAGAGTTGGACCGCCACCGGCCCCGGCTCGCCCTCCAGGTCCAGGAGAGCCAGGGTATTTTTATTGTTATAGATAAGTCCCTGGGCGCTGATCATTTCCGTACAGGTCAGGGCTGCGCCGGCTTCCCGGGCCAGGAGGCGAAAAACATGGTCCGTATAGCCGGCCAGGGGGGCCATGACCAGGGGGGCGGCCAGGGTGACCGGTCCGATTTTAAGCGTTGCGTTCATAAACGATGCGTAAACCCTCCAGGGTCAACATGGGGTCCACCTTATTGATACAGTTAACCTCCGGGCCAATGAGGCCGGCCAGGCCGCCGGTGGCCACCACCATGGCCCGGCCGCCGAGTTCGGCCTGCATGCGGGTAATAATCCCCTCTACCTGGCCGATAAAGCCGTACATAATGCCGGCCTGCATACAGGCAATGGTGTTCTTGCCGATAATCCGGGGTGGCCGCACCAGCTCCACCCGGGGGAGTTTGGCCGCCCGGGCGAAGAGGGCATCGGTGGCGATACCGATACCCGGGGCAATGGCCCCGCCCAGATACTCACCCCGGTCTGAGATGGCATCAAAGGTGGTGGCTGTACCAAAGTCAACGACAATGGCCGGGCCGCCGTAGAGTTCATAGACGGCCACCCCGTTGACAATCCGGTCGGCCCCCACCTCCCGGGGGTTATCAAAACGGATGGGCATGCCGGTTTTTACCCCCGGGCCGATAATAAAGGGCTGGCAGCCCAGCTGTTTGGCGATCATCTCCGCCAGGACCTGGGTAAGGGTCGGTACTACCGAAGCCAGGGCGACTGCTTTAATATCCTGGATCTTTAAACCCTGATAATGAGCAAGTTGATGCACGATCAGGCCGTATTCGTCGGCCGTTTTCTGGCGGTCGCTGGCGACCCGCCAGTGACACTTTAATTCCCGCCCGGCAAATATCCCCATAACGATATTCGTATTGCCTACATCTATAGCCAATAGCATATTTATCTCTCCTTTCGAACAAGGGCCTTTTTCAATTATTCCACAACGTCCTGATTTATCCTCTTCCCGGGCAAAAAAATAGACCCCCGCAGGGGTCGTTGATAATGGTACCTCGTGGAAGCTAACACCCTCGCCGGTGGCCAATAAAAATGCTGGCTAAGGCAGGAGGCCGGTGAACTATAGGCAAAAGACGGCTTTAGTTTGTAACGTAAGTAAACTTGGCGCGAAGCTGTGGCCAGGCAGCGCCAGGTTTACCACCGGCAATAACCGCCGTCCAGCCAGGAGCAACCCTGGCAGATTAGACCTGCGGCCCGGGCATCAATCTTCGCCGTCACCAACTGCCGGGCTGCTGCAACCTCCAGGCGGGTACCGGTTGATAAGCCTAGGGTGTCCAGGACCTTGGCGTCCCTGGCCCCGGCATGATGACAACTGGAGGTACCCTGGCGGGGGCAGGCCCGACACCAGGCATCGGGTTTCCTGGTAATGGTCAGCAGCAGGCCCGGGCGGTGCTGCCATAACAACAGAATCCGGCTTACCTGCCGAACGAAGGCCGGGCTGTAGCCGTAACCCCGGAACTGGCAGGCGCAGAGAAGATGATGGGCCCGGACCTGCATCAGGGCTGCCTCCGGGCTTCCCTGGGAACTAGAAAGCCAGCCTGGCGCAGGGCCCGGCGGACCCGGTAACTAACTGCTGCCGCCAGGATCAGTTTGGCCAGGTCTAGGGGAATGTAGGGGATGACGCCCAGGAGCAGCCCTTTGACCAGGTTAACATGAAGGAGGGCCATAAGCTGGAGGGTACCCAGGGTATAGACGACGACCAGGCAGAGGAGCATCCCGGCAATCAGGCGCGGGTAGCCGGGCTCGGAGTGTCCCCTCTCCAGGATCAGGCCCATGGCGTAAACCCCCAGGATGAAGCCCCAGAGATACCCCCCTGAGGGGCTGGCGAAGGTCGCCAGCCCGGCACCGCCCCGGGCGAAGACCGGCAGGCCAATGGCCCCCAGGAGCAGGTAGACCACCATGGCCAAGGTACCTTTGTTTTTGCCCAGGATGGCCCCGGCCAGGAGGACCCCCAGGACCTGACCGGTGATGGGCACAGGGGTGAAGGGCAAAGGGATGGAGATCTGGGCCAAAACAGCTACCAGGGCGGCCAAAAGGGCTACCAGGGTGATATCGCGGGTACGCATAAAAACACTCCTTTAAAATAAGATGGGGGAAGTGAGAGGTGGAATTTTTAATGGGATTCAGGAGAATTAATGTTAACCCAACATAGCTATGTAGGTTAACATATTAGGTAAAAACACCTCATTCTGGTCGTTATACCGGCCGCAGGCTCACCTCGCCGGAGTTAAACCGCCGCTGTTGGCCACCGGCGTCCCGGACCAGGAGGGCCCCTTCGTCGTCAATATCGATGGCTAGGCCGTGAAAATTCTCTCGCCAGGAGTTTACCTGGACCTCCCGCCCCAGGGTGACACTGGCCTCTTTCCAGGCAGTGCGCACCGGGGTGAAGCCCTCTTCCTGCCAGCGCTCGTACCACTTCTCCAGCTGGTATAAAATCCGCCGGAATAAAGGCAGGCGTTTCACTGGCCGGCCCATTTCCAGGTATAAGGAAGTAGCCGTAGGCCTGACTTCCGGGCAGAAATCACCGGCCTCCAGGTTAACGTTGAGGCCCACCCCCAGGACGATATACTCGACGACGTCGATCTCCGCCTTGATTTCCGTCAGGATGCCGCAGACTTTACGCCCGCCGGCCAAAAGATCATTGGGCCACTTGATGCCCAGGGGCAATCCCGTCCGCTCCCGGACAGCAGCTGTAACTGCCACGGCAGCCAGGAGGGTTAACTGGGGGGCCTGGACCGGCGCCACCCGGGGCCTGAGGATCACCGAAAACCATATGCCTTTACGGGCCGGGGACAGCCAATTACGGCCGCGCCGACCCCGGCCGCCGGTTTGGCAATCGGCAATGACAACCGTCCCCTCCGGTGCGCCTTCATCGGCCAGCTCCTTGGCCACCTGGTTGGTAGAACCTACCTCCTCATAGTAATAGAGGCTCCGCCCTAACCAGGAGGTTTCCAGGCCGGCGGCCACCTCCTCAGGGTAAAAGCAATCAGGGGTTGCCAGCAGGCAGTAACCCCGCCTAGTTTGGGCGTCAATCTGGTAGCCTTCCTGGCGCAGGGATTGAATATGCTTCCAGACGGCCGTCCGGGAGATAGCCAGGTCCCGGCTCAGTTCCTCCCCGGAGATGTATTCCTGGCGGTGGCGGCGCAGGAAATCCAGCACTTGTTGTTTGCTGCCTTCTATAGCCATATTTATATTGTAATCTTCCTTTTTATGGTTGTCAACTATTACTTTCTCCAGCAGGTTAACATATACACCGCCGGATAGAAGCCCGGCTTCCGGCAGCGCTTCCCGAAGTTTAATGCGAGAAGGCGCCGGTTGTTAAAATTCCGGCCGCTGCCAGCGCGGTGTAACGGGCTAAACCCAAACCTGGCCCGCCTGTTCATCCTTAATGGAGGCTATTTTATTATTTGCATCCAGGAAGATAACCCGGGGCCGGTAGTTAGGGGCCTCCCGGTCGTCAAAGATACCATAAGCAATAATGATCACAATATCCCCTGGCTGCACCAACCGGGCAGCAGCGCCGTTGGCGCAGATAACCCCGCTTCCGGCCGGTCCGGGGATGGCGTAGGTTTCCAGGCGGGCACCATTGTTATTATCTACCACCTGGACCTTCTCATTGGGTAAAATATCTGCTGCGGCCAGCAGGTCGCTATCAATGGTAATGCTGCCGACGTAATTCAGGTTGGCTTCGGTCACCGTCGCCCGGTGGAGTTTACTTTTCATCATAATGCGCCACATCGTCCTTCACCTCCAGGATTAGATTATCAATGAGGCGGGTATTACCCACCCAGACCGCCAACGCCAGGAGGACCCGCCCGGCGATCTCCTCCAGGGGCTGCAGGGTATCGGCGTCGCTGACAGCGATATAATCAATGCGGGTTTGAGGCTGGGCGGTGATCTCTGTTTCCATGGCCTTCCTGACGGCCGCAGCCCGGCGTTCACCTGATTTGATTATACCGGCCCCCAGGTTCAAGGCGCGGTACAGGGCCAGGGCGCTACGGCGTTGCTCCGGCGTCAGGTATTTATTGCGCGAACTCATGGCCAGGCCATCGGCTTCGCGGACAATGGGCACGGTAATAATCTCCACGGGGAAGTTCAGGTCCCGGACCATTCTCTTGATAACCTGGGCCTGCTGGTAGTCCTTCTGGCCAAAGTAGGCCCGGTCAGGCTGAACGATGTTAAAAAGCTTGCTGACTACCGTGGTCACACCGCGAAAATGCCCAGGCCGGGAAGCCCCGCAGAGGACCTCCGTTAAGCCTTCGACCTGCACATAGGTGGCATATCCCTCGGGGTACATTTCTGCCACTGGGGGAGCAAAGATAGCGTCCACCTCAGCTCCGGCTGCCAACTCCTGGTCACGCTCGAGGTCACGGGGATAGCGGGAAAAATCCTCCTCGGGGCCAAACTGGGTCGGGTTGACAAAAATGCTCATGATCACTACGTCGTTCTGTTCCCGGGCCTTACGGACCAGGCTCAGGTGACCCGCGTGCAGGTAGCCCATGGTGGGCACCAGGCCGATACTCCGGCCCAGCCGCCGGGCAGTATTTACATAATTGTGGACGGCTTCTATGGTCTCCAGTAACTTCAAGGTGGCCATCTCCTCCAAAATGAAATGGGTGCCATCCCGTTCACCGCCGCCTCGGTGCGGCTTCGCTGAGTTTGCTCTACGCCGCGAACTAAGTCGCCTCCAGCCTTCCGCCTGTACCCGCCGGCCCCTCCTTCTTTTACCGGCCCCCGGGCGGAGCCAGGATTGCCTCCAGTCCGGCGGCCTGGTGAGCTTCAATGCTGCCTTTACGGACGGCCACCTCGATGGTGTAGCGGCCCAAGGCCCGGTAAATTTCGTCCAGTTCTGGGGCTTTGACGGCCATAGCCTGCAAGTGATCGGCTATCGTTTCTCCATCACCCCGGGCAATGGGCCCGGTCAGGGCCAGGGTAGTTCCCTTTTCTTTAATATTACCCCAGGTGCCTTCAATTAGTGGCGCCAGTGCCCTGACAACCATTGCCGGTTCCATCCCGGCGGCCTGCATCAGCCGGTAACTTAAATCGACCAGGCTGACCAGGTAATTGGAGGCGACGCAGGCAGCGGCATGGTACAGGGGTTTAGCCTCCGGCTTAATGATAAAATACTCGCCCCCCAGGTCGTTAACCAGTTGCCGGCCCAAAGTTAAGGCTTCCGCATCACCCTCTAGGCTGAAAACTGACCCGGGCAGGTTGGTCACGGCCCGGTCGGCATCGGCGCAGGACTGGAGGGGATGGAGGGATAAAACCCTGGCGCCAGCCTCCCTGGCTGGTTCCAGGACGGCCGTAGTCAGGGAACCGCTCATATGAATCACCGTTTGCCCGGGGTGAAAACCTCCCTGGCGGGCGATAGCCAGGGTTACCGGGCCAATGGCCCGGTCGGTGGTGGTTATCAAGACTACTTCGACCAGCCGCGCCAGGGCCGCCGGTTCGGTAAAGACAGGGCAAGCCAGCCTGTGGGCCGCCCGTTGGGCGGAAGCCCGGGTCCGGCTGGCAACGCCGGTAATGGTGTAGCCGCGCCGGCTGAGGAGTATACCCATCCCTGTGCCTACAGGACCGGCGCCGATAATCCCGACGCGCATTATCTCATCCCTTTCCCCAGTAAAGAAAAAGCTCCCGACGAGTTGCCGGGAGCTCCCTGCCCCTTTACCCGTCTCGGTCCCCATATGATCCAAGCGGTCTAGAGTTATATACAGTTTTAATATGAGCAGTAAACAGCTTTACGAACCGGGTAGGCGGATTAAATTTTCGCGGCCGGGATCCGTCATAGCTAATAGGTGCGCTCCTTGGCTGGTCACGCCCTTGATATCCGGACCCTGGCTGCCCGCTCTAAAAAGTAGGGGTTCGTCCACAGTCTCCCGCTATGGTTAACCTTACTTCCAGCTTTATTGTATCACCTGCCGCCGGTATAGAGCAATACTTCCTGGCCGGGGAAGTTGTCCCTGGCCGCTACGGCCGCCCGCCGCCCGTCCGGCAGGATGAGATCCGGGGCGATCTCCGCGAGGGGTATTAAAACGAAAGCCCGCTCCAGCATGCGAGGGTGGGGGATCTCCAAATCAGGTTCGGTGACGTTGATATCATCATAGAGCAGAATATCGATATCAATGGTCCGCGGCCCCCAGCGTTCCCGCCGCACCCGGCCCAGTTGCTGTTCCACCGCCAGGACGGCCCTTAATAATTCCCTGGCCGGCATGGTGGTCTTGATTCGGGCGGCGCTGTTTAAAAACCACCCCTGGTCGGTTTTACCCACCGGGGCGGTTTCATACCAGGAGGATAGCCGTTCAACCTCGATACCCGGGGTGGCATCCAATAAAGCCACTGCCTTTTTCATGTTTTCTTCCCGGTTCCCCAGATTTGACCCCAGTCCCAGGTAAGCTGTTTCAAAATTACCTTCGTCTAACGGCATCTAATCATCTCCGCTCCACAGGTTGCCGCAACTCTATCCCTAGCATGTTCCGGTTACGCTGCAAACCTGCATAGTTGCTGATAACATTTTGGGGCGACCTAGTCGTCTCCAGCTGCGATCCTCGCTTTGGCCCTAATCAGGCATGTTTAAGCTTTTTCGACACTAAACCTGAATATCCTGCTGCTGCCGGTCCTTGACTTTGGGGAACAACAGGAGTTAAAATAATTGTAAAATTTGGTGGCGACCGTGGGGGAGCTTATAGCTGAGATGGGGATAAGCCCCAAACCCCGGAACCTGACGTGGATAATCCCACCGTAGGGAACGGCCGCTGGCGTTACTCCTGCCCCGTAAGGATGGGGGTGTCAGCGTTGCCGGCTCTACGCCGGTATTTTTTACGGCTGCCACCCTGAAGGAGTTGAGAACTGTGAGTAATAACATCACCCCGATCCCGCCCGGTGAAAGAACCATGAATGGTCTGGACTTTTTCTTGCTCTGGGCCGGCGCCGGCATTTCCCTGGCCGAGATCATGGCCGGCGGTTTCCTGGCCCCCCTGGGTTTCGGGATGGGAATCCTGGCCATCCTGGTGGGGCACCTGATCGGCAACAGTCTCTTCGCCGCCGGGGGCCTTATTGGCAGTAGTTATGGTATACCAGCCATGGTCTCCACCCGGCCGGCCTTTGGCGTCCGGGGTTCCTACCTGGGGGCCCTCCTTAATATCCTCCAACTTATCGGCTGGACGGCCATTATGCTGATCGTGGCCGCCCGGGCCGCCGACAGCCTAGGCCAGCACTACCTGGGAGCCTCCTACCTGCAGCTCTGGACCGTAATCATCGGCCTGGCTACCACTGCCTGGGCCTGGGCCGGCCGCTATTCCTGGCCCCGGCTGCAGAAACTGGTGACCACCCTGTTAATCCTTTTCTCCCTGTACATGACTTATGTTATCTTCCGGGGACCGGGTTGGGGACACCTCTGGGCGACAGGAAGTGACGGTAGCCTGGGCTTCGGCCTGGCGACGGACCTGGTCATTGCCATGCCCCTCTCCTGGTTGCCCCTGGCCGCCGACTACAGCCGCTTTGCCCGGGATAATGGCAGCAGCTTCGCTGGCAGCTGGTTGGGGTATTTCCTAGCTAGTAGCTGGATGTATATCCTGGGCCTGGGGGCTACCCTGGCAACGGGCAGTGCCGACCCCATCCCCATGATGCTGGGCCTAGGCCTGGGCTTACCCGCCCTTTATATCATCTTCTTCTCCACCGTTACCACGACCTTTATGGACGTCTACTCGGCGGCCATTTCCAGCCTGGACCTCTTTAGCGGCTGGAATGAGCGGCACACCACCATGGCCGTCGGCCTGGCCGGGACCCTAATCGCCCTTTTATTCCCCATGGAGGCCTACGAAAACTTCCTGCTCCTCATCGGCGGAGCCTTTTGCCCCCTCTTTGGCATCGTTCTCACCGATTACTTTATCTACCGACGCGGTCGCCTGGAGGTCGATAATCTCTTTGGCCGGGGAGCCTTCTGGTATACCGGCGGCGTCAACCTGGCAGCCGTTATTATCTGGCTCCTGGGCTTCCTGTTCTTCCAGTGGCTGACCCGGACCGGCTTTCCCCTGGGGGCGTCGGTGCCCAGCCTGGTGGTTACCGGAGGCGTTTATTATGTCGCCATGTTCTTTTACCGGCAACCCGCCTGGCGGCCGGGGATCACCCGGCAGCACGAAGGTAAATAGGTAAAAAAATCGCCCCCGGGGGCGGTTTTTTACCCCTTTGACAAAAATCTCTACCAGCTGTGACCCAGGTCACAGTTTCTTGTCCCCCGCGCTGGTATGATTGTCTACGTAAAATAAATCTTCATTACGGGGAGGAGAAACTATGTTCTGTTACCAGTGCGAGCAGACCGCCGGCGGCAGCGGTTGCACCAAGGTGGGGGTCTGCGGCAAGAATGAGGACATCGCTAGCCTGCAGGATACCATTATTATTGGCCTGAAGGGCATTGCCGCCTACGCCTTCCATGCCCGGGAGCTGGGGGCCGTCGACCCTGAGGTAGACGGTTTTATGCACGAAGCCCTATTTACCACCTTGACGAACGTCGATTTTGATCTTAATCGTCATATAGAAACGGCCCTGAAGCTGGGTGCCATGAACCTCAAGGCCATGGAGCTCCTGGACCGGGCCCACGTAGAGCGTTTCGGCGTCCCGGTGCCGACGCAGGTCGCTACCGGTATCAAGGCCGGCCCCGGGATCCTCATCACCGGCCACGATCTGCTGGATCTCTACGAGCTCCTGCGGCAGACGGAGGGTACGGGCATTAACGTCTATACCCATGGGGAGATGCTGCCGGCCCACGCCTACCCGGAGCTGAAGAAGTTCCCCCATCTGGTGGGTAATTACGGCACGGCCTGGCAGAACCAGAAGAAGGAATTCGAGGCCTTCCCCGGCGCCATCCTGGGGACCACCAACTGTGTCTTGATTCCTAAGGAATCCTACCGGGAGCGCATGTTCACCTGCGGTATTGCCGGTCTGCCCGGGGTAACCCATATTAAGAATCGTGACTTTACCCCGGTCATTGAAAAGGCCAAATCCCAGCCACCCCTGGAGGAGAAGGCTGGCGGCGTGCTGACCACCGGTTTCCACCACCAGGCCATTCTGGGTATTGCCGATAAGGTCATTGCGGCCGTCAAGGCCGGCAAAATCCGCCACTTCTTCCTGGTGGGCGGTTGCGACGGCGCCAAGCCGGGCCGCAACTACTATACCGAATTCGTAGAGAAGGTGCCCAAGGATTGCGTCGTCCTGACCCTGGGTTGCGGCAAGTACCGCTTCAACCACCTGGATCTGGGAGACATCGACGGCATCCCGCGGCTCCTGGATATGGGCCAGTGCAATAATGCCTACTCGGCCCTGCAGGTAGCCCTGGCCCTGGCCGATGCCTTTAAATGCAGCGTCAACGAGCTGCCCTTGAGCCTAGTTCTCTCCTGGTTCGAGCAGAAGGCCGTGGCCATCCTGCTGACCTTGCTCCACCTGGGGGTCCAGAACATCCGCATCGGCCCCAGCCTGCCGGCCTTCCTAACGCCCAACGTCCTGCAGGTCCTGCAGGAGAACTACAACTTGAAACCCATCACCACGCCGGAACAGGACCTGCAGGAGATGCTGGGCTAAGATGCAAAAAAGAACCGCCGCGTGGGAGACCACGAGGCGGTTCTTTGTGTTTGGCTACCTGGATGCGTGCAACTCCCTTTATCTAATCCATAAGATATCGGCCACTCCAGATTCACTCAAAGCGCCTAATTCGTGATGATCAGCAGTAACAATCTTTCCATGACAGAGATTGGCACCAGCAACAGCAATAGCATCAGCCAGGGATAGTTTATAATTGGCTTTCAGCCTGCCCGCTTCCCTCACAAACCGGCTGCTTATCCTACGTTTAACTTTAAGTGGCAACTCCCGGGTTAAATCCAAAAACTCCTCAGCAGCTTTTTCACCTTCTTCCCTGTATAGACCGTAATATATTTCCAACAGATTAATTGCATGTACATAGAGTGTAATTTCTTTTTTCCTGGCCCTTTTCAACAACTCCTCCACTTTATCGGCACCAGGTTCATTATTAAGAAAGGCCAGTAAGGCACAGGCATCGAGTACAAATCTCCTTTGCATCATTCCAGCCTTTTTTCTTTCGCCTTTAATTCCATATACCTCTGGGAAGTAAATTTTGACCCCTTAAAGTATCCCTTTGCCCTTTTAATTGGATCTTTAACTTCCCTCAGAAGAAAGCCATTTTTAACCCTGACTATTTCTAACCGCTCACTTTTAATCTCTTTTGCTATTTCAGGAGGGAGGTTAAGTTGTTTAACCTGCAGAATCATTAATTCCACCACCTCTATTTCAGGGTTTACTCGTTACTACCCTAAGTATAGTATAAAAGTTTAAACAACCTCTACCCCACCATCTTGCTTAAACGCCTGAGGGCCTGCATTTTATCGCTGCGGCCGATTTTGGCCGCCGCCAGGGCCTGTTCCAGGACGGCGATGGAGCGATCGTAGACCTGGCGGTCGACTGGATAGGGGTGACCGTCTTTGCCGCCGTGGCTGAAGCTATAACGGACCGGGTCGCGAAAGCTGGCTGCGGCCCCGTAGGCTACTTCGGCCACCATGGCCAGGGCGCGGATGGTCTTGGGTCCCACACCTTCAATGCCCAGGACCCCGGCAAAGTCTCCGGGCTGGGCCGCGTAAACCTTAAGCAGGGCCTTATTCAAATAACTCGCCCGGGGAACGTCATGGCGCCAGGGCAGGGCCAGGTTGGGCAGGCCCGTCTCCAGGATACGGTTAAACTCGGCTACGACCTTCTCCGGGGGCTGCTGCCCCAGCTCGGTCACCACCTGCCGCGAGGTCCGGCTTTCCCTGGCCACCATATTCAGGGCCGTTTCCCTGGCGTCACAGCAGACGGCGGCGTGGGGTTCGCAAACGAAATCCTGGACCCCCTCGCTCAACCAGTGGTAGCGGCGGGCCGTCCGGCTGGTCTCATTCATCCCCTGTTGCACCACGGCCCAGCGGCCGTCAAAGGTAAAGATAAAGACGTGGTGGTAAAGCTGGTAGCCGTCCTGGAGAGCGGTATTATCTACTTTAGCGGCCATACGACTAGCGTAAGCCAGTTCCGCCGGTTGCAGGGAGGTAAGGGCCAGCCGGTCGGACGCCCCTTCGATTTCCCGAGGCGTCTGGCGGGAGGTGCGGCCTTTGCCGCCGGCGATGACCAGGCCTAGGTCCTTCTCCCGGCCGCGCAGGCCCTCCTTGAGGGCGCCGCAGAGGGTAGTAGTCAGGCCTGAGGAATGCCAGTCAAACCCCAGGACGCAGCCGAAGGCCTGGAACCAGTAAGGGTCGCTCAGGCGCCGCAAAACCTCGGCCGGGCCGAATTCCCGGGCGATCACCTCCAGGATGGCCGGCCCCAAGCGCTGCATGCGTTCAAAGAGCCAGGGCGGGCAATGCCCGCCGTGGAGGGGCAGGCTGGCCGTACCGGTACGCATAGATGTTATCCTTCCTTTGCTGCGATAGAAATCATTTCGTCCCATAACCCGGCGGTCCGGTAACCACCGGAGTAATTAACCACCCATGGGCGCAATAGTTCTACCAAATTGCCCCTGTGAGGGCCAACTTACCCGGTTATCCAGCACCGATCTACCCGCAGCGAGCAAGTCAGTGAGTTAAATTACACTTAACCCAATTTCTCAAGGTTATCCAAGGATCATCGCCGCTTCTGCTCCGCTTATGCGCCGGGTTTCCCAATTAAGTGTATCTTAATTTTTAGTCAAGATCTCCGCCAGGGCCTGTTCATAAACCTCCAGATCCGGTTGCGAAAAGAGAACAAACCGCACTTCTTGCAAGGAATTCGGGTTAACCTTCAAGAACTCCCCCACCGTCCCTAGGGCGATGCGGGCTGCCCGCTCGATAGGAAAGCGGTAGGCGCCGGTACTGATAGAGGGGAAGGCCAGGGACTTAATACCCTTCTCCCGGGCCAGCTTCAGGCTACTGCGGTAAGCACTGGCGAGAAGTTCATCCTCGCCCTGCCGGCCGCCGTGCCAGATAGGGCCGACGGTGTGGATAACATAACGGGCCAGCAAGAAACCTCCGGAGGTAATGACCGCCCCGCCGACGGGGCAGCCGCCCTGCTCTTCCCGGATACGGCGGCACTCCGCCGCAATGGTCGCTCCCCCAGCACGATGGATGGCGCCGTCGACGCCGCTGCCGCCCCAGAGGCCGGTATTGGCGGCATTGACTAGAGCCCCTACTTCCTGATCGACAATATCCCCCTGCAAGAGTTTAAGCAAGGTTCCAGCAATAATTGCTTCCATAAGGAATAAAGAAATACCCCCCCCTCAAACCACAGGCGCGCCCCTGTCCTTAATGGTATTACAATTAACTCTTTCATGAGAAAATATTTCTCATTGGCCGTTACCAGGTCTAAATTATTAGCCCCGGCTACTGCCGCCATAAGCAAATCGGTTAAACTCAAGGTAGTGCCCTGCCGGCCAGCGCCCGGTAGGTAAATTGCTGCCTGCAGATACCTCTCTCCCTTACCCTGGCGCTGGTTCCGGGGCCAGGTCGACAAACTTGGTAAACTCGGGCAAAAAGGCCATTTCTACCGTGCCCACCGGGCCGTTGCGGTGCTTGGCCACGATGACCTCGGCGATGCCCTTTTTATCGGTGTCGGGGTCGTAGTACTGGGGCCGGTAGAGAAAGATAATGACGTCGGCGTCGGCTTCGATGGCGCCGCTCTCCAAAAGGTCGGCCATGACCGGCCGTTTGTCCTGGCGCTGCTCCACACCCCGGTTCAGCTGGGAAAGGACCAGGACCGGGACGTTTAATTCCCGGGCCAGGGCCTTCATGGCCCGGGAGATGAGGGCAATCTCCTGCTGGCGGCTGTCTACCCGGCGGTGAGCCTGCATGAGCTGCAGATAGTCCACCACTACCAACCCCAGGCCGCTCTCGACCTGCAGGCGCCGCGCTTTGGCCCGCACCTCCAGGGCGGAGATGGCCGGGGTATCGTCGATGTAGATGGGCGCTTCCCCCAGGATGCCGGCAGCATTGACCAGCCGCGCCCAGTCGTCTTCGGTTAAAAAGCCTGTCCGCAGGCGTTGCTGTTCCACCATGGCCTCGGCGGCCAGCATCCGCTGGACCAATTGCTCCCGGGACATTTCCAGGCTGAAGATGGCCACCGGCAGCTTTTCCTTGACGGCCACCTGCTGGGCGATGTTCAGGCAAAAGGAGGTCTTACCCATACCCGGCCGGGCGGCGCAGATAATCAGGTCCGAGGGCTGGAGGCCGGAGAGGAGGCGATCCAGATCGTGGAAGGTGGGTACCCCGGTCACCTCACCCTTGTGGCTGCTCAGGCGTTCGAGCTGCTCAAAGGTCTGGAGAAGGATGTCTTTAATTAGGATAAAACCATTCTGGCGCCGGCCCCCGGCTACTTCAAAGATCAAACGCTCGGCTTCGTCGAGAATCTGGTCGATACTGCCGTTTTCATTAAAGGCCAGGTCGGTAATCTGGGCTGCCGCCCGGACCAGGGTGCGCAGGGCGGCCTTCTCGGCTACCAGGCGGGCATAATAACCGGCATTGGCCACGCTGGGGACCTCGCCGGTGAGGGCGGTGAGATAGGCCACCCCGCCTACGACCTCCAGTTCACCCCGGCGACGGAGTTCTTCCGTCACCGTCAGCAGGTCAATGGCCTCACCCTTCTCATTCAAGTCCAGGATGACCCGGTAGATCATCCGGTGGGCTTCCCGGTAGAAATCCTCGACCTTCAGGCTCTCGAGAACGTCATAGAGGGCCTCCCGGTCCAGCATAATGGCCCCCAGGACCGACTGCTCAGCTTCGACGCTCTGGGGTGGGATCCTTTCTCCTTCTGCGACCATAGATCAGGCTCCCGCCCGTTTACGCTTGCGGCCCCGGCCCCCGGCAGGTCCCATAAGGAGGTACTCCATGGCTTCCGCCACGGTGGCCACCGGTTGGATGGTGATGCCCTGCAGGTTCTCCGGCACCTCGGCTGCGTTCTCCGCCGGGAGTAACACGAGCTTCATACCCGCCTGCTTGGCACCGTAGATCTTCTCCAGAATCCCCCCCACCGGTTTGACTTTACCCCGGATGGATATCTCCCCGGTAACAGCCACATCCTGGCGTACAGGCCGCTCCTGGATGGCGCTGATGATGGCCGTGGTAATGGCCAGGCCGGCCGAGGGACCGTCGATATTACCCCCGCCGATGACATTGACGTGGACGTCGTAATTGGCCAAATCGTCCCCCGTCAGGAGACGGTAGACGACGGCAGCGTTAAAAACGGAATCCCGGGCCATGCTGCCGGCGGTCTCGTTGAAGCGGATATTACCCTTACCCGGTTCCCGGGCCGGGAAGGCCATAGCCTCTACTTCCAGAACGGAACCGACAAAACCGGCTACGGCCAGCCCCAGCACCCGGCCTACCTCCGGTGTGTCCTTGGCCCGGACGGTGATATAGGGTGTCAGGCGGGCGTTCTGGATGACCTGCATAACGTGGGGCACGGTGATCAGCCGGCGGCGGCGACCCTTTTTTCGCTGCTGCTGGTAGAGGCTGAGGCCATAGGCCTCGGCCAGGATATTAATGGCCTTGCGGCCTTCGATAGTGTACTCGGCGATTAATCCCGGTACAGCCGGCTCCAGTTTGACCTCCAATCGTGCCGCCCCTTCCCGCACGATGGTCTCCACCTCAGCCGGCGTCAGGGGTTCAAAGAATACCTCAGCGCAGCGGGAACGCAGGGCCGGGTTGATCTCCTCCGGCTCCCGGGTGGTGGCACCGATAAGGATAAAGTCCGCCGGGGCTCCCTCGGTGAAGAGTTTTTTAATATACCGGGGCACGCTCTCGTCGCTGGGGTCAAAATAGGCGGAATCAAACTCCACCCGCTTATCCTCCAGCACCTTAAGGAGCTTGTTGAGGAGCAGGGGATCCATCTCGCCGATTTCATCAATAAACAGGACCCCGCCATGGGCTTCAGTGACCAGGCCCGGCTTGGGTTCCGGGACGCCGTTCTCCGCCAGATCGCGCCGGGCTCCCTGGTAGATGGGGTCATGGACCGACCCCAGGAGGGGATTGGTGACTTCCCTGGGGTCCCAGCGCAGGGTGGTGCCATCTACCTCGACGAAGGGGGCCCCGGCCTTAAAGGGCGACCTGCTTATCTTCCGGGCTTCCTCTAGGGCCAACCGGGCGGCTGTTGTTTTTCCCACCCCCGGGGGGCCGTAAATAATCATATGCTGGGGGAAGGGGGAAGCCAGTTTGGCCAGGATGGACTGGACGGCCTGTTCCTGGCCCACTATCTCCTGCAAACTCCGGGGCCGCAGGGCTTCCAGGATGGTCCGCGATAGGTTGATGTGGGACATCTTTTCCAGAATAGCCAGTTTCTTGAGGGTCTGGGCATTTTCCGGCCCGCTGCCCTCCTTTAAGACCTGGCGGCGGATTTCCTGGATGTAATCCTCATGGCGCTCCTGCATCTTTTCAGTGATGCGCTGCTCCAGTTTATCCTCCACCGTCCGCCGGGCGATGAATTCGGCTATTTCCTCCTGGATGGCTACCAGGATCCCGGGTATATCCTCCTCCGCCGGAACACTGGTAATCGTCGGGTCCTCGTAAACTAATTTCTGCAGGGCCAAAACCCGCTCGGCCAGGACCTCCGAACGCATCAGGTCCAGGGTCTCCAGCTTGCTGGCCTTTAAGACTACCTTGTCGGTGCCATAGATATCACAGAGGACGTTAAACAAGGCCGATACCTGGCGGCTGAGCCGGTCAAAATCATTGGTCAGGATGGGTAATAAAATCTCGTTTTTAGTGTCCATAGCTATCCCGCTATTGTTAGGCATATTCTATCTCTCCTCCGCCACCACCTGCACCCTCAGGTGGGCCTGGACAGTCGGATGGAGTTTCAGGGTAACTTCATAACCGCCCAGGGCTTTGATGGGTTCTTTGAGATCTATTTTACGCCGATCGAGGGCGATATGGAAAGTGTTTTTAATTGCCTCGGCTATTTCTTTATTGGTAACTGAGCCAAAAAGCTTACCCATCTCTCCGGCTCTGGTAGTAATTTTCACGACCGCTCCGTCCAGGCGCGCCGCCTGGCGCCGGGCATTCTCCAGATCCTGGCTCTCTTTCTTTTCCCGGCGTTGTTTTTCCTGATCTAATTCCTTCATTCGCCCGGCTGTAGCTTCCAGGGCCAGACCCCGGGGAAGGAGGTAATTACGGGCGTAACCCTCGGAAACCTCCACCAAACTGCCCCGCTGGCCCAGTTTGGCTACGTCGGTTGTCAGTATAACCTTCATCGACATCACTCTCCTTTACCTGGCGGTGGTACCAGCCGCCGCCGGTAGTTGAAAAAGGGGTCAAAGGCGCCCAGGGTAACCAGGGAGATAAGGGTCACAGGAATATTAATCAGGGCTGCCACCACCAGGGCTACTTTAAGGAAAGGGGTCACCTTGAAGCGATCCAGGATGAAAAGGATGGCCGCCAGGCCATTACTGGCCAGTAATGGTATATAGACATAAAGGATATTTAGTCCCATCCGGCTGGCCAGGCCCAGGTGGTAGTAATCACCCAGCTGCCACAGGCCCAGGCCGGCAATGACTCCCCAGACGGCGTACCAGGGTAGCTGCCAGAGGCGAAAGGGAGGCAGGCCGGTCGCCAGCAGGCCCAGGCGCCGCAGAACCTTTTCTGCTACCAGGTAGTTGATGAAAGCTGCCAGGAGGGATGCTGTCATAAGGATCCCCGGCAGGAGGAGCTTAAGCAGGTTGATCATTTCCTCCAGGCTAGCCTGGAGCTGTTCCGGAGTCAACCCCTGGCCAGCCAGGTGGTCCAGGATACCCGCCCGGCGGTAAAAGTCCATGGCGTAATTGACGGTGCCTTCGAGTTGCTGGATCAGCCCCCCCGCCGGCATACCGGTTAGTTTAAAGGTCAGGGCCAGGCTTAAGAGCAGGGATAGGAGGGACACCACGGCCCCCATGGTGATCATCCGGCCGGCCCCAGCCTTGATTTTAAACAGGTAACCGTATACCAGCCCCAGGGCGGCAAACTGGGCAAAGAGCAGGACGGTATTTACCGGACCGGTAAAAAGGGCAATCACTACCCCGGCGATGAAGGTAGCCATTACCCCCAGGCGGAGGTTCTGGCGGACAACCAGGACCACGATGGGTACCGTCCAGATGATATTGGTCAACAGTTGCAGCGGGGGGATAAAGTAACCGCTTAAGACCAGCACCGCCGCCAGAGCAGCCATTAAGGCTCCCTCAGCCAGGGAAGCTACCCTGCCTTCTGCCATATAACTCCCCCCAACGTGCCTCCGATTTGGTCATATACAACCATATACAAATATATACAAATATATACAAAAGAGGGAGTTGTTCCTCCCTCCATTGGCTTCATTTATTCAGCCGTATACGGTAACAGGGCCAGTGCCCGCGCCCGCTTAATCGCCGTAGTCAGCTGGCGCTGGTGGTGGGCGCAGTTGCCGGAAATACGGCGGGGTAAAATCTTCCCCCGTTCGCTGACATACCGGCGGAGGCGGTTGACATCTTTGTAGTCGACCTGTTCTATTTTATCGATACAGAAGCTGCACACCCGCTTCCGGGAACGTTTCTTATCTCGCCGCAAACCTTTTGCACTCCTCCGATATGAGATGTGTGAGGTTGGAGGTGAGAGGTGGGAGGCTTGTCGAAACTGGCTGCGCCAGTTTCAGATTTAAACCCTGCCTCTCATTTCTCCCGTTCGCTGGTGGAGTTTGCCCCCATGAGGGACTCCTCCATAAATAAGGTTCTACCTAAAAGGGGAGATCGTCGTCTCCCATATCTACTTCGGTACCAATATCGCTGAAGTCCTGGTTAAAGCCGCCGCCAGAGACCTCCATCCCGCCGCCTGTTACCGGACCGGCTCCCGAAAGGGTACCGGCGGCCGGGCCTCGTCCTTCCTTGGGCCAGTCCAGGAAGCGAACCTCGTCGGCTACTACATCGGTAACAGTACGTTTCTGGCCCTCGGGGGTCTCGTAGGAGCGGGTCTGCAGGCGACCCTCAATGGCTACCAGGCGGCCTTTACCCAGGTGATTAGCACAGGTTTCCGCCAGCTTGCGCCAGACAGTGATCCGGATAAAATCGGTTCCCCGTTCACCCTGCTGGTTGACATAATTTCGATCTACCGCCAGACTAAAAGTAGTCATGGCCACCCCGCTGGCCGTATACCGTAGCTCGGGATCACGGGTAAGACGGCCAATCAGTATTACCCGGTTTAACATCCTTCTCCCACCGCCTTTTTCCGTTAGCTGGCTTCTTCTTCCAGGCGTGTAATCAGATAACGAATAACGTCGTCGCTGATCTTGAGCACCCGTTCCAGTTCCTGGGCAACGGCCGGCGTACCTTTAAACTCTACCAGGACGTAGTAACCCTCCCGGTATTTACGTACTTCATAGGCCATCCGCTTTTTACCCCACTGGTCGACCCTGGTCACCTGACCACCCTGCTCGGCGATTAACTGGGTAAATTTCTCGACTACCGCTGCCGTAGCTTCGGCTTCCAGGTCGGGCTTAATCACGAAGACGACTTCGTAATTACGCATACTGGAGCACCTCCTCCCTCTGGACTTATGGCCCCACCTCGTAGTGGAGCAGGGAAGCTTTTCCGGTTGATTATATCATACTTGATTCCCTTGGGCAAGGCTTTGAGCAAGGTGAAATTAGGTAAGTTACTTACTTCCGCTAGGTAGATTATTCTTTCGGTAGAGGGTCACGGAAAATAGCGGCGCCAGCAACAGAAAAACCGTCAATTACCCGCGACCGAACTTCACCTTCTTTTTCTACTTCCTGGTTCAATTTAAATTTACCTGCCTCCAAGGTAAAGACCTGAATGGTTTGTTCCCCGGGGTCAACAATCCAATACTCTCTGACCCCATGCTTCTCATATTCTCTATACTTTTTCCGCAGGTCATAGTAGGCCGTCGTGGGGGAGAGGATTTCCACCACCAGATCCGGGGCACCATCAATCTTCTCCTGCTTAATGATATGCAATCGCTCTCGGCTGACAAAAATAATATCCGGCTGGTAGGTCTCGGTTTTTTCCAGGTAAACATCAAGCGGTGCATATAAAACCATACCCAGATCGTTGGCCGTTACATAAGCCATCATTTTAAACTCCAGCCAGGAGGAAATAATCTGGTGATAAGAAGTAGGCGCCGGAGTCAATACCAACTCCCCCCCGATGAGTTGGTAGGGTGCCCCCTCCGGTAATTGCCGGTAATCGTCGTAAGTGTAAATCTTGTCTTTGGTCAGGGCCAGTTCTTCTAAAGCCAGGCTCACTCCATGTCACCTCCTGCCTTTATACTTGATAACTTATTTTACCATAGTTTTCCCGGTAGGGCTACGATTACCGTCCAGGGTAAGACCAGGTAGCGACAGTTTTTCGTTGAGGCTCTGCAGCAGCCCTGGCGACCGGGTCCGGAGGTCAAAAAAGCGAGGGTTTATACCCTCGCTTTAAGCTAACCGTTGTGCGCCCTCGTTGCTGAAGACTTGATCAGGACACTGCTGTTCTCCCAGCTTCAGTCCAGCCGGATGGGATATACGCCGTACTTTTTGATGGCATCCCGCAGGGCCAAGGCGTTTTCTACTTTGGCGTAGCTAGGCAGGCTGTTAGCGCTGCTGCAGATATAGCCGCCGCCCGGTGCGGCCACCCGGATGCGCTCCTTGACCTCCGCATCTACCTCCTCCGGGGTACCCATGGTTAGGGTGTAATCCAGATCAATGTTACCCACGATGCAGACGCGGTTGCCGTATTCCTGCTTCATTTTACTTATATCCATGGCCGCCGGCTGGATGGGATGGATGGCGTTCATGCCCAGGCTCAGCAGGTCGTCCATAATGGGGAAGAGGTTACCGTCGCTGTGGAAGATCCAGGGCTTTTTTATGGCCCGGGCCACCACCTGCATATGGGGGAGGAAGAACTCCCGAAACATGGACGGCGACATCCAGGGACCCCGGTTGTCGGCCAGGTCATCGTTGGCCCAGTAGAAGTCAAAATCCAGCTCATTTAAATGCTCCACCACCCGGGCCGACCACTCGGAGAAACGGCGGTGAACCTCGTGGACCAGTTTGGGGTTATCAAAGATAGCAAAGGAGAAGTTATCCAAGCCCATGCTGTTGATGGTCGAGGCCGAGCCCAGGCGGATGCGGGCGAAGACGGCATACTGGCCCTTATATTGGGCAATCCACTCGGCTACCCGTTCATAGCGGGCCGGGTGGTCCGGGTCGGGCAGGTATTCGTCAAAGAGCTGCAGGGAGGCGTCATCAATCAGCAGGCCCTTCTCGATAAAGTTGCGACCGCCGGCATCAACGCCCATTTTAGCGATCCAGGGCGGGAAAAAGTCAAAGGTCACTTTATTGGGGTAGTAGTACTTATCGTGGAAGGCGTCGCCTCCCTGCATGGACTGGCCGGTACCGGCAGTGGCACCGGTGGGGTAGTGATAGCCGAACCCGTCCAGGCCCAGGACCTCGCAGAGTTCGGTGGGGGTGTAGTCATCCCGGCCCATAATCTCTACCTGCAAGGGCTCCTCGATGTCGTTCTCCACAAAGGGTACCCGGTCGGGCACCCCCCGGGCCAGAGCCGTTAAAACCCTCTCCCGCGGCGTCATGCTCATCTGAACCACCTCTGGTGAAGTGTTTGTTAATAGCTATCCTTAACCCGGCACCCCTGTTCCCGCCAGCATTTTTACCGATGGGCAAAAGGCGGCGAGAAGGAGGCCGCCGATCTATGGGGCAATATGCCCCTTAGACCCACCTTCGGGGTGAAGGCTGCGCTAGAAGCGGTATAACGCCAAGGAGGTTCGCTCACCGGAACCAGGCACCTGACTGTTATAGGGCATCTTGGCGTCAAGCAGTAAAGTAGTAAAGTAGAGATAAAGCTCCCGGCTAGGCGGAGATTTCCTCCAAAACCCTGCTCTTGGTCTCCTCACCCAGTACCAGGACTACAGCCGCCGCCACTACAAAGGCCAAAGCCCCCAGGCCAAAGACGCCGCTATGCCCGGCAGTGGGAAGAATAATGCCGACCACATAGGGACCAATCAAAGAACCCACCCGGCCCAGGGAAGAGGCGAAACCGGTGCCGGTAGCCCGGGCCCTGGTGGGATAGAGCTCCGGGGTATAGGCGTAGAGAACCGACCACATCCCGAACATGAAAAACTGCATGGCCAGGCCGAAGAGGATGAGCTGGGTCTGGCTGGCGGCCGTACCGTAAAAGTAGGCGGTTACAGCACTGCCGAGAAGCATGAGGATGCACGTCCCCTTACGGCCCCAGGCTTCGACCAGGTAAGCCGAGGTAAAGAAACCAGGTATCCCGCCCAGGGAAATGAGGATCGTATAAAAAACCGATTTGGTAACCGGGTAGCCAGCCTGTTGTAACAGGGCGCCCAGCCAAGTGGTCAGGCCGTAGTAACCCAGGAGGGCGAAAAACCACAGGGACCAGACCATAACCGTCCGCCGGACATAACCTGGGGCCCAGAGATCCAGGAAGGAAAAGCGTCTCTCAGTAGCCAATGCCGTATAAGCTGCCGGTTGCGGGGCCGGCAGTTCCCGGCCGCCCAGGGCTTCCCGGACTTTATTTTCAATCATGGTCATCACCCGGTCAGCTTCTTCATGTTGACCGGAGTCATCCAGCCAGCGAGGCGACTCGGGTACAAGGCGACGAATAATAAGGACGAAGATAGCGGGAATACCTTCCGCTAGGAAAACCCAGCGCCACCCCCCCAGGGGTAGGAGAATATAGGCCAGGATACCGGCGCCAATGAAACCGATAGGCCAGAAGCCCTCCAGGAGGGCGATATAACGGCCGCGGTACTGAGCCGGGATAAATTCCGATACCAGGGACTGGCCAATGGGGAACTCCATCCCCATACCAAAGCCCAGGAGGACCCGGTAGAGCATCAAGGCCTGCACACTGCCGGCAAAGGCGCACAGGATGCTGGCCGTCCCCCAGAGGACCATACTCCACTGGAAGACCAGTTTACGGCCGAAGCGGTCGGCCAGCATTCCGGCCACCGCCGCCCCCAGGAACATCCCCAGGAAGCTCATGCTGGATAAAAGCCCCGTCTGGGCTGTATCCAATTTAAAATAGGTCTTCAGGGAGCCCAGGACGAAGGTTAGCATCCCCAGATCCATAGAATCAAAGAACCAGGCAGTGGCGATGATCCCGAAAATCGTTTTCTGGTAAGCAGTGAGTGGTAACCGTTCCAGGCGTTGTGGTATGCCAATCCGGTTAATAGTACCTGTCATTTCCGTCTCCCCCTTCCCGAATATTGCGCCGCTGTAGATTACGGCGCGACTTGGAACCTCCTTTCCGGGGGATGGTTTCGCCATCAGACCAGTATAACCCTTTGAACTATCAGGGCATTTTATTATACATTTTTGACCATTGGGATCGTTAACACAGTATCATTTTTCAGGCAGAACGATTCCGGAAAACTCCCGGCGGCACACCCACCTCCCGTTTGAAAACCCGGCTAAAATAGGTGGCTTCGTTAAAACCTGCCGCAGTGGCTACTTCTTCGATGGTTTTTCCTTCCCGTAACAGGCGTTTGGCAGCCTCCAGGCGCACCAGGGTCAGGTACTCGATGACTGTCCGGCCCATTTCCTTTTTAAACAACCGGCTCAGGTGGGCAGGGCTTAGGTTCACCTCCTGGGCGACATCCTCCAGGCTGAGGCTGCGACCGTAATTAGTGTTGATAAAGGCCACCGCCTTTTCTACTGATGGCGTCTGGCGGGTTTCCCGGGCCCGATAGATACGGTCTATACATTCATCCAGGATCTCTACCAGCCAGGGAAGGCTTTCTTCCAGGGAAAGGCTCATGAGCCTTTGTATACTGGTGGCACTCAGGCTTAGGATCTCCTCCGGCCGGGCACCGCCGGCTGCCGCTGCCCGGGAAAGGAGGGCCATCAGTTCCAGGAGGCGGTACCTGATTATCTCCGCCCGGCCCAGGTTATTAAAGAGGATATTACCCAGGAGCCGCTCCAGAACCGTCTCGGCGCCCAGTCGGTCACCCAGGCGGACCCGGTTCACTAGTTCGCTTTCCATTTCCAGTTGATAATTATCATCCTGCTACCAGGGGGCCAACTGCACCAACCAGTCCCACAGGGCCAGCCCGCTGAAAGGTTCCTCCTGGTCCTGCCGCCGAAGCATCTTCGGGCCGACGTCAACGGCCCTGGCTGCCAGTCTCTTTAATAGTTCTGCCGCCTCCTGGACCTGGCGGGCCGGTAAAACCCGCAACTTTTTAATAGCCGCCTGTAACTCCAGGGTTGGCAATCCCAGGTCGGCCACCCGGCTGAATATCTCCTTAACAGCCTGATCATCCAGTTCCCACATAACCGCCTGGCCGCAGACCATAGTACCTAGGATCTCATTCTGATGTTTGATCGGTGCCGCCCAGTGCACCAGCCCGGCATGGCAGAAGAAGATATAAGGGTCAAGGAGACCCTGGTTCGCAGCCCTGCAGGCCCGGCGGTGGGTCTCCCGGCAACGGGCGGCCCCTTCGGCCACCGAATTTACCAGCTGGCAAAAGTGACAATGGTAGGCATAATCCTCGATGCCAATTATCGGATTGCTGTTCACCCCGAAGATGGTAACCCCCATCCCGGTAGCAGCGGTGAAGGAGCGCAGTAGGCGTTTTAAAATCGCTGTGTTTACCATCTGGCCCGGGACAGTAACGGCCATCTGATAACCCTCCCTTAATATTTTCCTAATATTATTAAGTTGGCTTGCTGGCAAATTACGACATCTTTTGCGCTAAAGGTGTGCTAAACTACTTTCGTTGCCAAAATTAACTCTTGGTAAATAAAATTGTTAATATCTGTAAAAGGAGCCCTGTCAATGTTACGTATCGGTATTATAGCTTGCCGGGACTACTGGAAGACGGGCTGTCCCGGTTACCAGACCCATATTCTTTGCTTCCTGGCTCAGGAAAAAAAGCAGGGGCCCCTGGGTGAACTGGAAGGAGCCAGGATAGTATCCATGCAGCCCTGTCCAGGCTGCCCGGGTAACTACCGCCTGGATCTGGCCCGGCGGATGGTTGCCCGAGAAAAGGTTGATTACTTTGTCTTCCCTTCGTGTCTCTTCTTTAATAACCACTGCCCTACGGCTGTCAGCCAGGCGGAAGCCATTACCGCCGCCACAGGCCGCCCGGTCTTGCTGGGGAGCTACTTAGAGGCTACAGCCGCCCGTTCCTGTGCCTCGGTAATTATTAAGCCTGGCGATATTCCCAGCCTTACCGAGTGCCGCCAGCACTTGTTGAACCTCAATTACATCCGTTACCTGTACGATAAGCAGGCAGGAACAACCCGCAAGGCCCTCCCGATCATGACCCTGCTGCAGATGGCTTAGGCAACCGTTAAATTCCTACACCATCTTGCAGTATTTTACATTACAATGATTTAGGGTTTAGGTAAAACCCGCTTTATACTCTTTTCCGCCTTTATCCGGGGTATCAAAATCATCCGGCCGCAGCCCAGGCAGCGCAGGCGAAAATCCATGCCTACCCGCAGGATCTCCCACCGGTCGCTACCGCAGGGGTGATTTTTTTTTGTCTGGACAATATCGCCGACATGAAAATCCATCTACTGGCTCCTCCGTAAACCGGCTTCCGCCGCCGCTATTTCCGCCAGGGCGGTCCGGGCCGCGGCCCGGACCGCCCAGGATTCGTCCTCCAGGCAGTCCTGCAACTCTTCCCTGGCTTGACGGTATTTTAACTTGCCCAGGGCCCGGGCTGCGGCCGCCCGCACCCCGTCCTCAGGGTCAGCCAGGGCCTGCTGCAGGTAAGACGCCGCCTGTTCCAGGCCCAGTTCACCCAGGGAACGGGCAGCAGCCTCCCGGATGGAGGCCTCGTCCCTTTGCAGGCAAGCGGTAAGAGCCGGTAGGGTCCGGGCGTCTTGAAATAGTCCCAGGATGGCTATTACCCGCACGGCTTCCTCGGCGGGACTTTTTTTCAGGGTTTCGAGCAGGGGTGGAACACTTAAAGGGCCCAAGGCCAGCAGAATCTCGGCTATCCGGGCCGGGGGCCAGCGCCGGGGTTCCGCCAGGGCCGTCAATAACGGCTCCAGGCAACGGGGATCCCGCAGGCGGGCCAGGGCTGCCGCCGCCGCCAGCTGGACGCCCTCCTCCCGGTCCCCCAGGGCCGCCAGTAAGGGACCCAGGGCCCGCCCGGTCCCGACCGCACCCAGGACCGTGGCCGCCGCCACCCGCTCCTTCGCCTTACCCTGGGCCAGCAGTTCCAGCCAGCTATCCATGAAGCCCTCTTCCTCCATCAGGGCCGCCAGCTGTGCCCTGGAACCCGGCTCCAGGTGCGACCAGGCAGCGATTAGCAGGCCGGCCATTTCCAGGGGTGCCAGACGAAGCAGCTGGCGTCGCAGGCCCCCGCTGATCCTGCCCCGGCATCTCTTCAGGGCCATCTCCAGGTGTTGCTGCTGGTCCCGGCGATGCCAGTTCAGCCAAAACACGGCGCACCCCTCTTTCGCTATAGGGTGATGACCTTCTCGGCGGCCATGAGGTGTTCAATAATGGAATACATATTGGTAATGCTACCAACGCAGAGTTTATCTTTTAAGTGAAAGTAATCCAGGCAGGTACCGCAGGCCAGGATTTCCATCCCCTTTTGCTCCAGGGCCAACAGGCTATCCAGGACGGGAGAGCTCTGGCAGCAGAGCTGGACACCGCTGTTAATAAAAAGGGCCCGCCGGGGCAACACTTCTGTTTCGCCCAGGCTATAAAAGAAGCTCCGCATCAGGATACTTCCCAGTTCCTCGGAACCACGGCCCAGGGTGGCGGCACTAACCAGTAACACCTGGCCGGTGCCGACGGTTAACCGCGTCGTGGGCATAGCCTCTTTGCGGATGTGGATATAATAATCGCTCCCCTGTTCCCTGACTTCCGTCTCGCACTCCAGGCTCCGGGCCAGTTTCAGGACATTGTCCCTGGCGACTTCGTTGTCAACGATAGTGACCACCTCCGCCTCCGGCTCCAGGGCTTCCATGGCCTTTTTGGTGAGGATAACCGGCTGAGGGCAGGCCTGTCCCCGTGCATCTACTATTTTTTCCATAGGATCCACCTCTTTCTAAAAGAAAAGCACCTGGCGTGCTCCGCCGACAGGGTGCTTATACTCTTTAAAAGTAGTTTTCTACATAAATGGCTCTTTTCCTGCTTGAGGCTTCAGCTGGCAAGAAAGGCTCTATAGGCCCGGTAGGCCATATAGACATCCACCTTGCTGGCGATCTCCAGGGGGGCGTGCATGGAAAGGAGGGCCGGGCCGCAGTCAGCCACGTCCAGGCCAAAGTAAGCCAGGAACTTGGCAATGGTGCCGCCACCGCCGGCGTCGACCTTACCCATCTCCCCGCTCTGCCAGATGACGTGCTGGCGGTTAAAGATATCCCGCAGGCGGCCCATGAACTCGGCGCTGGCGTCATTGGCGTCGTATTTGCCCCGGGAACCCGAGTATTTGTTTAAGACTACGCCGTGACCCATCAAGGAGGCGTTGTGCATATCAAAGACATTCTCATAGGTGGGGTCGACCCCGGCGGTAACGTCGGCGGAAATAGCCTGGGAGGCGGCCATGATCCGGCCTACATTGAAGAAGCCAGGTTTATTCGTCCGGGCCGCCATCTCCGTCAGGGCGTACTCCAGAAAACGGGAGTGGGCGCCGGTATTACCGGTGCTGCCGATCTCTTCTTTATCCACCAGGAGCACCAGAGCGGTATGCAAGGGATTCTCCAGTTCCAGGATGGCCTGGAGGGCGGTGTAGCCGCAGACCCGATCGTCCTGGCCGTAAGCCCCTACCAGGGAGCGGTCAAAGCCCAGGTCCCGGGCCGACCCGGCTGGTACGAGCTCCAGCTCGGCGGTAATAAAATCTTCCTCTATCAGGCCGTAACGCTGGTTTAAGAGCTGGAGGATGGCCAGGCGGATTTTTTCCTTGAATTCATCATCGCCTTCAAAGGGTAGGCTGCCCACTACCAGGTTCAGGTCGTCGCCGCTCAGGGCTTCCTCCATATTCTTTTTCATCTGTTCCTTGGCCAGGTGGGGTAGGAGATCGCTGACGCTAAAGATGGGATCACCCGGGTCTTCACCGACGACTACCTCAATGCGGCGCCCGTCCCGTAGCATAATGACCCCATGCAGGGCCAGGGGCAGGGCCGTCCACTGGTATTTCTTAATCCCCCCGTAATAGTGGGTTTTAAACATGGCCAGGCCGTCCTTTTCGTAAAGGGGCATGGGCTTCAGGTCCAGGCGTGGCGCGTCTACGTGGGCGCCGACCAGCCGCACCCCCTCTTCCATGGGAGTGGCACCCATAACGCCCAGGAGCACGACCTTATCCCGCCAGGACAGGAAAAAGCGGCTGCCGGGCTGCAACCCTTGGGCGGCAGGGAGATCCATGAGGGAAGTAAAGCCCCGGCCCCGGGCGGCTTCCAGGGCGGCACGGGCGGCTTCCCGCTCGGTCTTCGCCCGGCTCAAAAAGCCCTTATACCCTTCAGCGAAGGTAAAGACCCTTTCTTTTTCGCCGGCCTCAAGGCGCTCCCAGGCGCTCTTTTTGGGTAAAGAGAGCTCCTTTTGCAGTTTTTGGGCCCTGCTTTCTTCTTTTTCGGTCACGATAATTACCTCCTGCGAAAATAGGGTTCTGGTAAAACGGGGTCCACTTACGACGCAGCAGGATTCACTTAATGTTACGGTCTGCTGATTTGCTCGCACCCTTTTTCGGGTACTTTGTCACGGCGCTTTGACGTTGGGATTTCTCCTCGCGTCAGCCGTCAGCTACCGGGCGGCTTGACCCTTACCCGGATTGGACTTTCACCAACTAGCAAGCAGAAGCTTGGCTAGGCACGCCATCCTTCGTGGCGGGGGCGTCGCCCCCATGAGGGGCTCCCTAGATTAGAGTATGCAACAAACCGGCCAGCCAATCATAAAAATCGCCCAGCACCCCGGCCACGCCGGAGCTGTAGAGCTGCCTGGCCAGGGGTAAAAAACCCGGGGCCGACGCCATAACTGGGATAGTAAGCAAGGGGCGCAGGGTGCCTATGATCAAGGCCAACCAGAAGACAGGGCCTAGGAGGCCCAGGGCCAGGCCCAGGCCCCGGTCGGCCACCCCTAGGGCCGTATTGCTGTGCAGGCCGGGAGAAAAGCGCCGGGTCAGGCGTCGCAGGAGAAAGAGGCTGGTGTAAAAAACGATTACCAGGAGTAGCAGTTCCAACCCCAGGAAAACCAGCTGCCCGGCCAGGGCCTGACCGATGGTTCCCCCGGAGGCCCGGTCCAGGGCCCCGACCAGGTTTTGCTGGACCGGCCCCGGCACAGGCAGGCCCTTTAAAAAACTCTCCGCCTGCTTGACGGCCAGGCTGCTCACCGGCTGCTCCAGGATCGGTGCCGGCAATGGTAGGTGGGCCGCCAGCCCCTGGCTCCAGCGGGCGGTCAGGTGCCAGGCCTGGTTCAAGATCTCGGCCAGGGGGCGGGCATAAAGGAGGGCAACCAGGCCGGCCACCAGATAACTAATCCACCCCGTCAGCAGGTTGACCAGGCCCCGGCGGTAACCCTGCCAGGCCCCCCGGGCTAGGATTAAAAGCAGAATCAGGTCCAGGTAGTTCAACAAAGGGTAGCCATCCTTTACTGAAAGCTATGTTCTTCGCCCGGGAACCGACCCTGGCGGACTTCGTCCCGGTATTGCTCCAGGGCGGCGACCGTCGCCGCGCCCAGGTTGGCATACTGTTTGACGAATTTGGGCCGGAAACGATCAAAGAGGCCCAATAGATCGTGGTAAACTAGGACCTGGCCGTCGCACCCCGGCCCGGCGCCAATGCCAATAACCGGCACCGCCAATTCAGCCGTTATCCGGCGGGCCAGTTCCGCCGGGACACACTCCAGAACCAGGGAAAAGGCCCCCGCTGCCACCAGGGCGGCCGCGTCGGTGGTTATCTTTGCTGCTACGGCTTCGTCCCGGCCCTGGACGCGGAAACCGCCCAGTTGCACCGCTGATTGCGGTGTTAAACCTAAATGGCCCATTACCGGGATGCCGGCGGCCACGATGGCCTGCACTGCCGGTACCACGGCCTGGCCGCCCTCCAGCTTGACAGCGTCGGCGCCACCCTCTTTGATCAACCGGCCGGCGTTAGCCACAGCCTCGGGGACACTGACCTGATAGGAGAGAAAGGGCAGGTCAGCTACCACCAGGGCGGTGGGGTTGGCCCGCATGACCGCCCGGGTATGGTGAATCATATCGGCCATGGTCACAGGCACCGTGCTCTGGTAGCCCAGGACTACCATCCCCAGGGAATCCCCGACCAGGATCATCTCCACCCCGGCCCGGTCGGCCAGTAAGGCCGAGGGGTAATCATAGGCCGTAACCATGGTGATCTTTTCACCCTGCTCCTTCATGGCCTGCAGCCGGGGCAGGGTAATCTTGGCGTGTTGTGCCACCGTTAATCCCCCCAATCCATCTATTGCCATTATAACAGTAAAAGCTTTAATAAAAAACCCCCCTGGGGGGGACTGGTTACCGGTTCAGTCTGGATCGGTGTTTCCGGCGGTGCGATTTCGGGATGAGGTACGCTATTGGGCTCCGGGGCCTCCCGGGGCCAGTTGGGATTGACAACGCGGTTGAACAGTTTTACTACACCTGCCTTTTTTAATTATTCTCCCCTACCGGTGCCGGACTATACTACCCGGCGCCGGTAATCCGAAGCCTGAAGCCCGTAGCCGCCAGCCACTGCCTGGCCATCAGTGCCAAAGGGCCATCAGCTGGACCAGGAGGGCGGCAATGCCCCCGGCCATAAGAGGGCCTACCGGGATGCCGCCGAAAAAGGCGACCCCGATAATCGAGCCGATAACCATGCCGATCATCATCTGGGGAAATCGCTGCAGGAGCTCCAGACCCTGGCAATTCATATGGGTGGCAATTATCCCGCTGGCAATGGCGATCAAACCTGGCACAGAGATAAAGGACTGCAGCATATCCCGGGGAGCCACCCGGCCCGAAGCAAAGGGGACCAGGACCGAAACCACCAGAAAAATAAGGCCGGCCTCCAGGGCCCGGCGTTCCAGAAGCGGGTATAGCCTTTGCAGGTTGGTAAACTGTAGTAATAAAAGAATGGCGGCGGCAGCCGCAATAACATTAGAGCGTCCCAGGATGCCCAGCAGCATCAGCAGGAGTAAAATGATAGTCGCTGCGCTCATGAAGCCAACGCCCCTTGTCCGGCCATCTCATCCCCATTATATGCCGGGGCAGCCCCGGCAAGAACCCGGGGCTGCCCCCGGTTGACAGGGGGCGGTTCCCGCCTACTCCAGTTGTTTAATAATCCCGCCCTGATATACCGGCACGACAGCTGTTGTGCCCACCCGGGAGCAGTAAGCAACATCGTCTTCCATACCCAGGCTGGCCAGGAGGCGGCCATGGTAACTATCCATCATGGCTGCCCCGGGGTCTTGCCGGTGCAGCCGAAAGTATTCCCGGGCCACCCGGGCGCCATCCCGCAGGATATATTCTCCCAGGTTATCCAGTTCCTCTACCAGCAGGCCGGCCGTTAAGAAATCCTCCAGGGAAAAGTGATCCCTGGTGCCGGCGCAGATAATGGTTATATCGGCGGCGCCGGCGGCGGCCGCCCGGGCTACCGCCGGCCCGTTGCCCATGGCCCCCAGGAGGACCTGCCGCCCGCCGGCAGCCCGGCGAATGGCCCGCGTACCGTTGGTGGTCGTTATGATTAACCTTTTGCCGGCTACAACCTGGGGCGTATACTCCAGAGGAGAATTACCTAGATCGAAGCCTGATATCTTCAAGGCATTGCGTTCGCCGCCCAGGAGAACTCGCTCATCTTCCAGACGCTGGCGCATTTCAATGGCTTCTTCCGGTGTCAGGACGGGTATGACCTCCAGGCAACCGGCGGCCAGGGCCGCGGTTATAGTCGTTGTTGCCCGCAGGACGTCGATAACAATGATGGTTTTTTTGTTTATGGCTTCGTCGGGTATGCCATTTAAAGTGGTAAAGACTTCTATTTCCAAACCGTAGACCTCCAATCATCACCCTCCTGTATATATTCGCATCCGGAAGCCGGGATTCCTGCCTTTTTCCTCCGCAAACAGGGCTCTGCCGAAAACGGTCCAGCTGGGGGTTACCCAACTCCGGCCCGGATCAGCGTCGTCCGCAGGGTATCCCCCCGCAGCCCCACCCGCAGGGCCTCCAGGGCCAGGACATCCCCGGGCTGGACGTTCCCCAGGTTGACGTTGGCTCCCAGGTGCATAATCAAGGCTTGCTGCTGCTGCTTCTGGGGCGCCTCCCAAATAATCCGGTCCAGGTCGCTGATACCGGCTACCAGGTTGGCCAGGACATCATCCTTAACAGCGCCCCGGCCGTCATAAATAACAACCCCCTGGCCGGATTCCCGGCCTTCGATAATTACATAATCAGCTCCAGCTTCCAGGTCAATAGCCATCTGGTCCAGGATATAGGCTTCAGTCAGGGCATCCCGGGGATCTTTCTTGCCGACCTCAGTAATAACACCAAAACCGGCGGCGCGGGCCTGGCGCAAGGCCGCCAGGCGCAGGGTGGAACTCAAATCAATGGTGCCATCAGAGATTTCAATAAAAGTATACCCCAGTTCCCGGGCCGTTTGCAGGTAAAGGGACAGGCGGCCCTGCAGGACGGCCACTTCAAAGAAGGTACCTCCGGGGAAGATATCCACACCCCGGGAGAGGGCCAGGCGGATCTTCTCCCGCAGGATAGCTGCCGGGTAAAAAATCGAGGTGCCGAAGCCCAGTTTAATGAAATCGATATAGGGTGCTGCCACCTCCAGCAAATCTTTAAAATCCGTCAAGCCCAGGCCTTTATCAATAACCATGGTCTTCCCCGTCCGCCGTGGTTTTTCCTGGCGGCCGCCAATGGGAAAATCGAGAATATCCCGCCATGCACTCTTTTCTTGCAGTTGCATCTCCAAGTCGCCCCTTCCAGATTTTATTTTGCACTGCTGCTTTACTATCTTTATGCCTGCAGCCATCGGGGGGCAACAGGACAGGACCCGGTACTTTTTCACAGGTCTGATGACAGTTCCCCCACCAGCGTTAGCGCCGGATGCCATAGAAAATCAAACCCACACCCAGGATAATGACCAGCATCCTGGCCGGGTTAATTTTACCCGCCAGGCCCCAGAGTCCCAGGGCCATAACAAGCATCATAATTGTCGGGCCGACCAGGGCCAGGGTGGCATTGATCTTTAAAGCAGCCTCTACCCTGTTTAACTTGAGCATGAGCATGGCCGCCGTCAGCTCAATCAAGCTTGATAGCATGCGCATGGCGGCCATGGCCAGGACGTATTTTTCAAACAGGAAAAACATGGCATCTCCTCCCCTTATCTTTTATGCTCCGGGAGGACAAAATAGAAGCAGTTGTTTGTGAAGGAGTAGGGTAAATTGAAGCCTGCCATGAAATTACCCTTTGCCATCCTGTGTACCGTGCCCTTCATCATGGTCCTGGGCAACTCCATGCTGGTCCCCCTGCTACCCCTGATGCGCAGTGTCCTTAATATCAGCCTGGTTCAGGTCAGCCTTTTTATTACGGCTTTTTCCCTGCCGGCCGGGATTGTTATCCCCTTTGCCGGCTTTTTATCCGATTGTTACGGGCGCAAAACGATCATGGTTCCAGCCCTGATCCTTTATGGTGCCGGTGGCTTGCTGGCCGGCCTGGCTGGCTGGCTGGTGGCTTCCCCCTACTACCTTATCCTGGGAAGCCGGATTCTCCAGGGCATCGGTGCCGGTGGCACCTACCAGCTGGCTATGGCCCTGGCCGGCGACATCTTCCAGACCAAAGAAAGGACCAAAGCCCTGGGCTTGCTGGAGGCAGCCAATGGCCTGGGTAAAGTCGTCAGTCCCATCGCTGGGGCGGCCGTGGGCCTATTGCTGTGGTTTGCTCCTTTCTTTGTCTATGGCCTGCTGGCTCTTCCCATTGGCGTAGCCGTATGGTTGCTGGTCCGGGAACCCGACCAGGGTAATAAGAGCAAGATCGGTGTCCGCAGCTATTTCTGGCAGCTGGGACAGATCTTCCAGGAAAAAGGGCTCTCCCTGCTGGCAACTATCCTGGCCGGAATGGTTGTTCTCTTCATCCTCTTTGGCGTTCTCAGCTATGTATCCGACGTCCTGGAGGCTGTCTATGGCATTACCGGCCTGCGCATCGGCCTCCTGATTGCCATACCGGTAGGCACCATGGCCCTGACTTCTTATTTATCAGGCAGTTACCTGCAAAAGACAACCGGCCAGTTACTTAAAGTCGTAGTCATTACCGGTCTGATCCTGGAGGCAAGCGCCCTGGTAATCATGGGCTTCTGCGCCAATATCTACATCTTCTTCCTGGCCATGGTCTTCATGGGCTGCGGGACGGGCATCGTCCTGCCGGCGGTAAACACCCTGGTTACCAGTGCCTCGGCGAAAGAACGGGGTGGTATTACCTGCCTCTATGGTTCAGCCCGTTTCTTCGGCGTTGCCCTTGGTCCCCCCGCCTTCGGCCTGGCCATGACCCTGGGCCGCGTGCCCCTCTTCCTGAGTGCGGCTGTGCTAGTGGGAATCATTGCTTTCCTAACTGTGGCCTTTATCCAGACCGAAAAACTGCTACCGCCGGAGTTTTTGCCGGGTCACTGAGACCCTGTAAACCCCAACCGCCACCGGCTGTTCTGGAATCAAAAACCCCGGGTTAGGTAGAACCCGGGGTAGCTTTTACATTACTAGGTTTTAATCGTTTAATTCCTTGCGCTCACCAGTAACCAAATAGATGGCATCTTCAGCGATGTTGGTAGCATGATCGGCGATTCGCTCCAGGTAACGGCTGACAAAAAGGAGATGGGTGGCCTGGTTGATTGTTTTAGGGTCCTCCATCATCAAGATCAGCAGCTCCCTGAAGACCTGGTTATGCAGGGAGTCGATCTGATCGTCGGCCCGGGCCACACTGTAAGCCAGCTCCGTATCTTCACGGACGTAGGCGTCCAGGGATTGTTTAACCATTACCTGGGCCAACTCAGCCATCCGGGGAATATCAATCAACGGCTTGATGAGGGGCTGCCCGGTGACCAGAATCCGCTTGGCTGTCCGGGCAATATCCACCGAGTAGTCGGCCATCCGCTCCAGGTCAGTAATGATCTTGAACCCGGCGGCGATTTTACGTAAATCCTTGGCCATAGGCTGCTGGGTGGCGATCAGCTTTAAACACTGGTTTTCAATCAGCAGTTCCAGGTCGTCGACGACTACATCTCCCTCAATTACCTCGCTCGCCATTTTATCGTCCTGTTTCGCCAGGCATTCTACTGATTTGGCAATTGTCTGTTCGACGATACTACCCATGCGCAAAATATTTTGTTGGAGATCATCCAGGGAATTCTGGAAACCCTGCCTGGTAGTTGCGGCCATGGCTAGCCCTCCTGCCGGTTTGTTTCCCTCCATTATACTAACCTCACCCCCCTTTTACTACCTGTTAGAGCTAAAAAGTTATCCTGCCGGTGTTTAAAAGTCTTTTAACCGAAGCGACCGGTAATGTAATCCTCCGTCCGCTGGTCCCGGGGTTTAGTAAAGATGATCTCCGTTTCATCGTATTCTACCATTTCCCCATTGAGGAAGAAAGCCGTGTAATCGGAAACCCGGGCCGCCTGCTGCATATTATGGGTGACGATAACTATTGTGTATTTCTCTTTTAGGGTCTGGATCAATTCCTCAATTTTTAAGGTAGAAATGGGATCCAGGGCCGAGGAGGGTTCGTCCATCAGGACCACCTCCGGCTCCACCGCCAGCAGCCTGGCGATGCAAAGGCGTTGCTGCTGGCCCCCGGATAACCCCAGGGCCGACTGGCGCAGGCGGCCGGCGACCTCATCCCACAGGGCGGCAGCCTTGAGGCTGCGCTCGACGATGGCATCCAGTTCCCGGGACTTGGTAATACCGTGAATCCGGGGACCATAGGCAATATTGTCATAGATGGACATGGGAAAAGGATTGGGCCGCTGGAAGACCATGCCCACTCGCTTGCGTAAATCCACAACATCCACTTCCGGGGCATAGATATTCTGGCCGTCCAGGAGAATCTCCCCGGAGATCCGGACGCCCTCAATGAGGTCGTTCAGGCGGTTTAAAGTACGTAAAAAAGTAGATTTGCCACAGCCCGAAGGGCCGATCAGTGCCGTAACGGCATTGGCCTCGACCTCCAGGTTGACGTCCTTCAAAGCCCGGTTGGAGCCGTAATAAAAGTTCAGGTTATTGATAGTTATTCTCGCTTGCGCCATTCTCCGGTATGCCTCCTGCGCCTAGCTGGCCGTCATGCGCCGGTAGAGGACGTATCCCAGCCAGCGGGCCAATAGATTGAATACCAGGACTACAATTATCAACAGGGCCGCGGATCCGTCAGCCACCCGCCGGACATCGGGGATTAAACCCTCCGAATTGATCTTCCAGATATGGACCGCTAGGGTGGCAGCCGGCCGGAGGGGGTTTAAGGGCGAATTGGGATGCAGGGGATTCCAGTCGGTGAAGTCCAGGACCGGGCTACTCATACCGGCGGTGTAGAGCAGGGCTGCTGCTTCCCCGAATACCCGGCCGGCAGTGATAATCCCGCCCGTCACCAGGCCGGGAAAGGCCGCCGGCAGGACAACTTTCCAAATGGTTTCCCAGCGCGAAGCCCCCAGGGCCAGGCTGGCCTCTTTGAGATCCCTGGGTACAGTATGCAGGGCCTCCAGGCTGATCCGGACCATCACCGGGAGATTCAAAACCGTCAAGGCCAGGGCGCCGGCCATCAGGGAATAACCCCAGCCGGTACTAACGACAAAGACCAGCAGGCCAAAAAGGCCGACAACAATAGAGGGTAGGGACGCCAGGGTCTCGATGGATAGATTCAAGGCCCCGAGTAGGAAATTGGTTGCCCCCTTACTCTGGGGCAGGGCCAGGGTGGGATTAACGTCACCCCGGCCGGCGTATTCCGCCAGGTAAATTCCGGCCCCTACTCCCAGGGGAATGGTGAAAATCATGGACAGAAACAGGAGGTAAAAGGAATTAAAGAGCTGGGGGCCGACACCGCCGCCGGCCTTGAGGTTCTCCGGTGGCCGGGTAATAAAGGCCCAGTTCAGCCAACGACCTCCCTTAAAAAGCAGGTAACCCACCAGGGCAATCAATAAAAGCAGGATGACACCTGCTCCCAGCCAGAAAAAAGCCGTGGCCAGGCGATCCACCGTTCGTGCTTTCACCGGTAAACCCTCCTCCGGCCCACCAGGCGAATAAGGATAATAAAGCCAAAGGTTATTAGCAGCAGCAGGAGGCTCATGGACCAGAGGGCGTTGTTCCAGGGGGTGCCGGGAATAGTATAACCCATATCAATGGTTATAGCACTGGTCAGGGTAGTCATCGGGGACAGAAGGGATGCAGGCAGGCTGCGGGTGTTACCAATAACCATTTGTACCGCCAGGGCCTCCCCAAAGGCCCGGGCCAGGCCCAGGACAACGGCCGTCAGGATGCCTGGACCGGCAGCCGGCAGTAGGACGCGGGAAATAGTTTGCCAGCGGGTGCTCCCTAACGCATAAGCAGCCTCCTTGAGATCCCGGGAAAGGGACCGCAGGCTGTCGGCGGTAAGGCTCACGACGGTGGGAATAATCATCACCGCCAGCACCAGGCAGCCTGCCAGGAGGCTGAAACCAAGGGTATGGAGTTGGTTGCGTAGGAAGGGCACCAGCAGGCTGAGGCCGAGCCAGCCATAGACTACCGAAGGAATGCCGGCCAGGATTTCAATAGCCGGTTGGAGGATCTTGCGTCCCCAGCCTGGGGCAATCTCCACCATAAAAACGGCGGCCACGACGCTTAAAGGACCACCGATTAAAACCGCCAGGAGGGAGACAGCAATAGAACCTACCGTGAAGGCCAGGGTACCCACCAGGGGCCCGCCTTCACTTAAGGGACGATCCGGTTGCCACCTGGTACTAAAAAGGAACTGCCCCAGGTTTATATGGTTAGTTAGAAAAGTGGCCAGGCCCTGCATGGCGATATAAACAACAATGGCCAGAGTAATGATAATTAACAGGGCCGCGCAGGCAAAAGTTAGATAATGGCCCAAGTATTCCCGGTAGAGTTGCTTCCGCCTGGTCGCCGTCATGGTACCAGCACCGCGCTGCACCGGTAGTCCCACTCCCTATCCGCGGACAAAATTCGACTAACAATACCTTTATAAATTATAAGCCGCCCTTGTTAAGTCCTGATTAGAAGTTTGTTAAGCTTAAGTTAATTACCAGGGCCAGGAATGAATTAAAAAAGCGACAAAGGCGCCCATAGTTGCACCGCCAAGGACGTCCGTCGGGTAATGCATACCAACATACATCCGGCTGATACCCGTTATACCGGCGACGGTCACCAGGGGCCAGGTGAGGTAGGGGAAATTGAGGGCGAAGACAATGGCCAGGGAAAAGCTGGCCGCCGTATGCCCCGAAGGGAAAGAGTAATCCTGCCAGGGCCGGTCCAGGTAACGGGTCCCCGGTAGGGCCAGGTAAGGGCGGCAGCGGCCCACCCAGGCCTTAAAGAATCGAACCATCAGGTGACTCCCCGAAAGGGCGAATAAGGCCTGCCAACCCGCTGTCCGTGCCTGTTCCCGACCCAGCATCGCCGTTACCAGGGCCAGGAACAGGGCGAAGGCCGCACTCCCCAGCAGGGTGAACAGGGGCATTACCCGGTCGAGGAAAGCACACTGCAACCGCCGGTTAATGTAATAAAAAAGATAATAATCCCCGTTTCGTACCCAGCGCCTGATCGCCAAACCCCGGCCTCTCCCTCCCGTTAAATTTCACTCCCATTGTACCTTATTTGTAATCCCGGCGACAATACGGCCCCGGTAAAATTTCTGTTAAGATCGCCGCACGATGGCGTCAGTCATCCGGGCGACCCGCACCATGGCCTGGACGTCGTGCACGCGGACGATATCCGCCCCACCGGCAATCCCCAGGGCAACCGTGGCGGCCGTTCCCTCCAGGCGCTGGTCGATGGGTAGGTCCAGGGTCTTGCCAATCATGGATTTGCGGGAGGTCCCCAGCAATAGCGGCTTGCCCAGGACCTTAAATTCGCCCAGGCGGGCCATTACCTCCAGGTTCTGGTCCAAATCCTTACCAAAACCGATGCCCGGGTCAATAATAATCTTTTCCGCCGGGACACCATTGTCCTCAGCCAGCTTGATACTGGTTCGTAAGAAGTTGAGGATGTCGAACATTAAATCCCGGTATTGGGTCCCGTCCTGGTTGTGCATGAGGATTACCGGTGCCTGGTACTGCCCGCAAATCCGGGCCATTTCCGGGTCAGCCTGGAAACCCCAAATATCATTAATCATATCAACCCCCAGGTCTAGAGCGCGGCGGGCAGTAATAGCCTTGTAGGTATCAACCGAAATGGGGACTTTGATCTCCTTGATCAAGCGCCGCAGTACCGGTTCCAGGCGGCGCCATTCCTCGACCGCGTCTACCGGCTCATGGCCGGGACGGGTAGACTCGCCGCCGACGTCGATGATGTCGGCCCCTTCGGCGATCAATTGATGGGCATGTTCTACAGCTACACCTGGATCATAGAATCGGCCGCCGTCGGAAAAGGAATCCGGGGTGACGTTGACGATGCCCATGACCAGGGTGCGCTGCCCCAGGCTCAGGGGTCCCCGCGGGCAGGCTATCTGCCGGCAGCCCTCCTCCTCCCAGCTGGCCAGGGCCTTCCTGATACCCTCCGCCAGCAAGTCCAGACCGAAACCCTGCCGGGGCAGCTTGGCCAGCAGGAGTTCCAGCTGCCGCCGGGTGGCAAAAATCAGGATATCCGTCTTATCCACTGACCAGCCCGCTACCCCGGCGGCCATGGCGGCCTCACCGCCCCGGGCCAGGAGTTCTTGTTTGAGAATATTGGCGGCCCGGGCCGGCACATCCTTAAGCTTCAGGCAATAGTGGCGGGCTTTGGGCAGCATGAGTTCAATCCCGGCGCTATCGGCCCCCACTTCGCCCATGAACCGGGCGGCTGTCGCCGTATCGGTAATGTTAATTATTGCGATCTGGTCCTGCCAGGACATATTGGTTTCCTCCCTCGCAAATATTCTAGGCTCCATTATATCACTGCCGGCGACACAGCAAAAACCCCACCCGCCAGGGAGTGGGGTTTTAGGATTTATTACCTGCCTGATATTGTTAGAACAGCCCGGTGATGACGCCGTCAGCGTCGATGTCGATGTTGCAGGCAGCCGGCCGCTTGGGCAGGCCGGGCATGGTCATGATCGCCCCGGTGATGGGGACGATAAAACCGGCCCCGGCTGAGAGGCGGACCTCCCGAACGGTAATAGTAAAGTTGCGCGGCCGGCCCAGTTTGGTTAGATCATCGGACAAGGAATACTGGGTCTTGGCCATGACTACCGGCAGGTTGCCGTAACCTAGGGCTTCATAACGCTCAATAGCTTTATCGGCTTCGGCCGTATAGTTGACCCCATCGGCCCCGTAGATCTCGGTGGCGATCCGGGCAATCTTGTCTTTAATACTCAAATCAAGGTTATAGAGGACGTGGAAGTTTGAGGGTCTAGTCTCCAGGGTCTGCAAAACCTTACGGGCCAGTTCCAGGCCTCCCGCGCCGCCTTTAGCCCAGACCTCTGAGAGGGCGACCTCGGCACCAGCTTTGGCGCAGAGCTCGTAGAGAAGCTTCAGTTCAGCCTCGGTATCGGTGGGGAAGGCGTTAATGGCTACTACTGCCGGCACGCCATACTTGCTGATGTTTTCGATATGTTTTTCCAGATTGGCAAAACCCTCCCGCAGGGCCGCCAGGTTTTCCGCAGCCAGTTCGCTTTTGGGCACGCCGCCGTGCATCTTGAGGGCGCGGACGGTGGCTACAATGACGGTCACGTCGGGCTTTAAGCCGGCGTAACGGCATTTAATATCATAGAACTTCTCCGCTCCCAGATCGGCACCGAAGCCGGCCTCAGTGACCACATAATCCGCCAGTTTTAAGGCCGTCTTAGTGGCGGTAATGCTGTTGCAGCCATGAGCGATATTGGCGAAGGGACCGCCGTGGATAAAGGCCGGCGTATTCTCCAGGGTCTGAACCAGGTTGGGCTTAATGGCGTCCTTCATGAGCAGGGCCATGGAACCCTGGGCCTCCAGGTCCCCGGCTGTAACCGGTTTGCCGTCGTAGGTATAGCCGACAACAATGCGGCTAAAGCGTTCTTTGAGATCCATTAGATCACTGGCCAGACACAGGCAGGCCATAACCTCAGAGGCCACGGAGATGTCAAAACCGCTCTCCCGGGGCACACCGTTGGCTTTGCCCCCCAGGCCGAGCACGATGTTCCGCAGGGCCCGGTCATTGAGGTCAATGACCCGCCGCCAGGTGACAGTACGGGGATCGATATTCAGGGTATTGCCCTGCTGCAAGTGGTTATCGAGCATAGCTGCCAGGAGGTTATGGGCATAGGTAACGGCGTGGATGTCGCCGGTAAAATGTAGGTTGATATCCTCCATGGGGACCACCTGGGCATAGCCGCCCCCGGCAGCACCACCCTTAATACCAAAGCTGGGTCCCAGGGAGGGTTCCCGCAGGCAAACCATCACTTTTTTACCCAGGCGAGCCAGGGCATCGGTAAGACCGACGCTGGTGGTTGTCTTCCCCTCCCCTGCCGGGGTGGGGGTAATGGCGGTCACCAGGATCAGTTTCCCGTCAGGCCTGTCTTTGAGGCGGCGGTAAACATCCAGGGAGATCTTGGCTTTATACTTACCATAAAGCTCGACCTCGTCTTCCTCCAACCCCAGGACCTGGGCTAGTTCCATAACGGGCTTCATCTTAGCTGCCTGGGCGATTTCGATATCAGTGGGTACCTTGGCCAATGTGAACACTCCTCTCTTGGGGAAAATGGACATCCAGCATTTCGTTTCTTATTGTGAAGTTCTACACAATGTCCATTTTTCCTGCTGCTGTTGTTGTAGATTGAAAAGTAAATTTTATGTTTCTTTATGGCCCATCGGGCGTACCAGCGACTATGCACTATTATATACTATTAATCGCAAAAGACAAACAACATTTTTTGCCTTATAGCAATCCAGGGAAAGCAAATAATTAAACCTGCCGCAACTACCGGGCCCCCTCTATGGCTTACAGGATACAGGGTTGGCCTCTGTAGCCGGCTCGCTCATAATTACCGGGGAGTGCGCCAGCAGGAGGGCGTGTTGCGCCACCGCCAGGATGGCTGCCACCGGAGCAGGGCCCAGGTCAGCTCCCTTGACCAGCACGTTCAGGGGCCGGGCGGCGGCCTGGACAGTCTCCAGGACCCGGATCAAGGGGAACTCCTGCCAGTCGTTGAGCCGGACTATCACGGCCGATCCTTTCTCGGTTTCCTGGCCGCAAGCGCTAACGGCCTGGCCACCCCTCTGTTTTACGATCCTGGCCAGGTGGTGGGCCACCCGCACATCATCGCTGCTGAGGTAAAGGGTATACTCCAGAATGCCGGCCATAGGCCCCCCCTCCCCGAAAAATAGGCTTCTGACAAACTGGTTACAACTTACAGCAACCGTTACATGGCTGGCGATACAGTCTTCAGGCTCCGTGGTTCTCGGCGAGCAAACTTAGCGCTCAGCCTTCCTCGGCGCCGGGGGTGGCTGGGCTTTATCCCTTTGAGCAATCATGCCGGGGCGTGTTACTTCTCGTTTCTTAAGCCACGTTACGATCCCCATCCCGTTCACCGTCACCTCGCTACGGCACAGCTCGAGTTTGCCGGCGCCTCGAACCAAGTCGCCTTCCGCCTGTACCCGCCAGCCCCGCGACCTGAGTTTACGAACCTTTTCACTTTAACAGAAAGCCCGCCTGGGAGAGTTTCTCTTCAATGCGATCCAGGATGTCCTCTCTGGCTGCTTCAACTGTGTGCAGGTGGACCCCTTTACCAGTGAGGGTATAGAGGGGGCGGGCGCCGCTGCCCGCCAGGTTGGCGACAAACCTTTGAACATCATAGCGGGAGGAGAGCATTAAGTAGCCGCGGATTTCACCGTAAAGGGGATGTTCCACGATGACGTCAATGACCTTGCCGCCGTAATCCACTATCAAAAGAAGCTCTTGCTCCAAACCGGCCAGGTCATGGCGGCAGGGGAAGGTCCGCCGGCAGGTTTCCTCCTGGCCGGGAAGGAGGTAGCCCTGGGGCGTAGCCAGGATATTAACCCCGGTAGCCCGCAGAACGGCAATGTCCTGCACGATCACCTGGCGGCTGACCCCCAGGGCGGCGGCCAGATCCGTCCCTTTGTGGGGAAGGTTGTTATCTAAAAGCTCGAGGATTCTTTGCCGCCGTTCCCGGGTTTTCATGGCAACCTGCATCGCCTCCGGCTAGTAAAAATATCTGCCCGCTATAAGAAAAGGGCCGGTTTCCCGGCCAGAACCCTACCCCAGCTCTGCCGGGGTAAAGTAAAGGGCAATTTCCCGCTGGGCACTAGCCGGAGAATCGGCGCCATGGATGACATTGTAACTCATTTCCAGGGCAAAATCACCCCTGATGGTACCCGGTAGGGCCTCCTGGGGATTGGTGGCCCCCATCATCTGCCGTAGGCCGGCTATTACCCCGGGTCCTTCAAGGACCATGGCTACTACCGGACCGGAGGTGATGTGGTTAATAAGATCCTGGTAAAAGGGTTTACCCTGGTGCTCGGCATAATGCCTGGCTGCCAGTTCCGGGGTCAGCCGCAGCATCTTTAAAGCTACAATCCGGTAACCCTTACGTTCCAGGCGGGCCAAGATGGTCCCCACTAGACCCCGCTGGACCCCTTCTGGTTTAATCAGGCTAAAGGTACGCTCTAGAGCCAACTACCATACTCCTTTCAAACCCTGTAAATAGGTTAACTTAATGAGGGGATTCCCGAGACTCCCCTTCCCCGTGTCCTGGCCGCCGGTGGCAGCCGGTTCGGTGGCTTCCGGGGTATTACCGGCCGGGACGTTGTGTTCCCGGTCATAGGCCTCAATAATAGACGTAAACTCTTCCGCCTCCAGGGTTTCTTTCTCCATCAGAGCCCTGGCCACCAGGTGCAGTTCCGCCAGGTGCTTCTGCAACAAGTCCTTGGCCCGGTTGTAACAGTCATCGATAATGCGCCGGGCCTCTTTATCAATGGAAAAGGCAACCGCCTCGCTATAATTGCGATCCCGGGCGATATCCCGGCCCAGGAAAATTGTTTCCTGCTTGCGGCCAAAGGTCAGGGGACCCAGTTCCTCTGACATGCCAAACTCGGTGATCATCTTGCGGACCAGTTCGGTGGCCCGTTCCAGATCGTTCTGGGCGCCGGTGCTAATCTCTTTTAAAACCAGGGCCTCGGCCACCCGGCCGCCCAGAAGCATAATCACCTGGTCGATAATCTGGGACTTGGTCATATAACGGCGATCCTCCTTGGGCAGCAGCAGGGTATACCCACCAGCCCGGCCCCGGGGGATAATGGATACCTTGTGCAAGGGGTCGGTATGGGGCAGGTAATGACCCAGGAGGGCGTGGCCGGCCTCATGGAAGGCCACCAAACGCTTCTCGTAATCGCTAATGACCCGGGACTTCTTTTCCGGCCCGGCGATCACCCGTTCGATAGAATCCTCCATTTCTCCCATACTGATCTTATGCTTACCTCGCCGGGCGGCCAGTAGGGCCGCCTCGTTGACCAAATTAGCTAAATCGGCACCAGTAAAACCCGGGGTGCGGCGGGCAAGGACATCGAGATCAACAGTGTTATCTAGGGGCTTACCTCGGACGTGCACCTTGAGGATATCCTTGCGGCCGTTCACATCGGGTATATCCACTACTATCTGGCGATCAAAACGGCCTGGGCGCAGTAGGGCCGGATCCAGGATGTCGGGCCGGTTAGTGGCGGCAATGATAATAATACCTTCATTGGCATTAAAACCATCCATCTCCACCAGCAGCTGGTTTAAGGTCTGTTCCCGCTCGTCGTGACCGCCGCCCAGGCCGGCGCCCCGCTGGCGACCGACGGCGTCGATCTCATCAATAAAAACAATACAAGGGGAGTTTTTCTTGGCCTGTTCAAAGAGATCCCGCACCCGGGAGGCGCCAACGCCGACAAACATCTCCACAAAGTCCGACCCACTGATGCTGAAAAAGGGCACCCCCGCTTCCCCGGCCACAGCCCGGGCCAGCAGGGTCTTCCCCGTACCGGGCGGACCAAAGAGCAGGACGCCTTTGGGGATCCTGGCCCCCAGCTCATTAAACTTGCGCGGGTTTTTCAGAAATTCGACTACTTCCTCCAGTTCTTCTTTGACCTCATCGGCCCCGGCCACGTCAGCGAAGGTGACCTTGCGCTTTTCGTCGGTATGCAAGCGGGCCCGGCTCTTGCCAAATTGCATGACCCGGGAACCCCCCCCCTGGGTCTGCTGCATCATAAAGAAAACCAGGCCCACCAGCAAGAGGATAGGCAAGAGACTGCCCAGCAGGCTGGTCCACCAGGGCGGTTGCGGCGATGGTTGGGTTTTGGTGATAACACCTTTACTGATTAACTTATCCGTCAGCGGGGTTGAAGATGGGGCATTGACCGTAAACTTGGCGTTATTCTTTAAGACCCCGTCAACTTTAATAATATTATCCTGAGGCGTCAACGTAACTTCCCGAACCTGGTCCTGATCTATTGCCTGGTAGAAACGGGTGAGATCCCATTCCTCGACTGGCTTTTCCGGCGGTGTTGATAACCGGATTACGGAAACCGCCAGTAAGACTATCAGCAGATAGATCGCCAGGTTCTTAAAAATTCGGTTCAAAGGGTTACCCTCCTCTTGCCCCGCCCCTTCATCTTATAGGTATATATTGTAACACAGGGAAAATATGATTGCAATTCACCAGTCAGGCATCTTGCGGCCACGGTTCCAACTGCAAGTGCAGGGTTTCCCTGGTGGCCGGGGTTACTTTGAAGTCGTCGGCCAGGCCCAGGCCCGCGACCCAGGCGATGCGGCCGCCGCTGGTAACTAGGGGTACCCGGGGGCGCCGGGCAGCAGGCAGGTGGCGATCAATAAAATAATCATGCAGCTTCTTTTTTCCCTTTAAACCCAGGGGATGGAAAAAATCTCCCTGGCGCCAATTACGCACCAGCAGGGGTTCCTTTAGTTGTTCCCGGTCCAGCCAGGCTTCATCCTGCCGGCCCGGCGCAAAGGTCCGGGGGGGAGGGGCAAACTCGGCCCGGATGGCTTGCCCCAACTCTGGCAGGGGCGTTAAACCCGGCACTGCCAGGGGGTAGGCAAAAGCAAGGCGCTCCGGTTCCCCCCGGGGTAGTTCCAGGTGCAGCTCCGGGCCCTTGGCCAGCAGCCGCCATCGCCCCGGCCAGGTAAGGGCGCCGCCATGCCGGGCTATTTCCCGCGCCTGTTCCACCTGGTGAAAGCTAACCTGGCGGCCCAGGGCGGCAGCAGCTAGTTTTAAAACCCGGCGCTGGAGGGCCGGGTCCAGGTCAAGCCATCCCTGGCGGTACAGGATCAATCCATCCTCATCCCGGCTCTTAATAAGGTCGGTCAGGGCCCTATCTGCCAGGTCCGCCAGAACCCTTTCGTCTTCTTGTAAAATCATGGCCGTCCGGCCCAGGGTGGCAACTATAGCTGGATTATACTCCCGGGCCAGAAGGGGCAGCAGCTGGTGGCGGATCTTGTTGCGGCGGTAGGTCACGTCGTCGTTAGTAAAATCCCGGCGGGGCTGGAGACCCTGCTCCCGGCAGTAAGCCTCAATGGTGGCCCGATCGATAAATAATAACGGCCGGATTAGATCGCCCCGGCGGGGCAACATCCCTTTTAAACCCTTCAAACCACTGCCCCGCAGGAGATTCAGCAGGACAGTCTCAGCCTGGTCTTCAGCCTGGTGACCGACGGCTATCCTCGTGGCCCCGGCAGCAGCCGCCGCTTCCCGCAGGAAACGATAGCGTACCTCCCTGGCAGCAGCCTCCAGGGAGAGGCGGTGTTCTTTTTGGTAAGCTAAAACGTCGCGTTGGGCGATTATTACCGGCAATCCCCAGCAGTTGGCCAGGTCGCGCACGTACGCGGCATCGTCCGCCGCCTCCAGCCGTAAACCGTGGTTCAAGTGGGCCACCTGCAGGGTATAATCAAACTCCCCCTGTAAAATCATTAAACTATGCAACAAAGCCAGGGAATCCGGTCCCCCGGAAACCCCGACGATTACTTTGTCACCAGGTACCAGTAAGCGGTATTCCTGGATTGTTCGCCGGACTTGGTCCAGCACAGAGCATGCCTCCGCTAATAACTTGCTTCCTTATTTCGTCGTCAACTGCCTTTTTCCTGCTTTCCCTGGTGAGTTTTTCCGGAAATAATATCCTTTATACGCTTAGACACAACGACCTGGATCAGCTATGCCCCAGCGGCCTTCTCCACCCGGGCCACCACCACCGTCATATCATCAGGAGGGTCACCGTCCACCAGGGCCCGGGCCTGCCTTAACAGGCGGTCGGCAATCTCCTGGGGCCGGGCCTCCCCGGCCCGCTGTAGGGCCTTGCTGACCCACTTCTCCTTTTCGTTTAAATCCCGGTGGGCCTCCAGGACACCATCGCTGACCATGACCAGCAAATCACCCTCCTGCAGCTCTTCCCGTAAGGGTTCTACCTCCAGATCCTCAAGGATGCCCACCGGCAGGGAGTGGCTACGCAGGAGTTTAACCCCGTCCTGGCGCTGGATAAAACTGGGGCAGGCCCCCAGCTTGTAAAACTCCGCCTGGCCATTCTGGCAATTGACCAGGGCCAGGTCGAGGGTGGTAAAGTTCTCCCTGGACGTCCGTAGCAGGAGGATCATATTGACCGTTCGCAGGGCGAGTTCGGGACTAAACCCGGCGGCCAGCAAGTCCTGGAGCAATTCCAGGGCCGTACCACTGGCATCGGCTGCTTCCCGGCCGGCCCCCATACCATCACCCAGCATCAAAAGCTGGTGGGAGGGTTCCAGGGTGGCTGCTACAAAGGCATCTCCCGACACGTCCGCCCGGTGGCGTGGGATCGCAGCCATGCCGACGCTGACCTTTAAGGCCAGCGGCCCGGTATTATCCCCGGTGCTATCGGGATGCCCGGCTCCATTACCTATCATGGCGGCCAGGTTATCAAAGATACTGGCCAGCCACGTGGTTAGGCCGTCCTCTACCCCCTGGTTCTGGCCCTGGCCGGAGCGAGTGGTCAGGGCGGCCAGGAGTTCGCGGCCACGGCTGCAGCGCGATGCCAACCATTCCGGGAGGTCGGCAGCCGTAAGGGGAGCTCTACTTCCCCGCTGTAATAAATCCTGCAACGTATTAAGCATCTGTTCCCCTTCCAGCTCCCAGCAGACCTTCCCTGCCGGACAACCCCGGCAGGCAGCCCGGGCCACCTGGCGTACGACATTTAAAGGGCTCTCATCAAAACCATGAAACCTGAGGTTCCGGGCCAGGCTCTTCAGGGCCTGCTGCAGGTTTTCCTGGCGGCGGGTACCGGCCGGTGCCGCCTGGACAGGGGCCGTCGTCGTCAGGAATTCCCGGAAGTAATTAACCAGGAAGAGCGGGGTAAGAACCAGGGCCAGGATAGCCAGGCCGCTTTCCCGGAGGGCCGCCAGGACCCCTGCGCTCCCTAGGAAATAATTGGCCAGCACCAGGTGGGCCAGCAAAAAGCCGCTGATTACCCCGGGCTTACCCAGGGTGCGCAAGGAGCCGGCCACCAGGCCGGTGAAGGCCATGAGCCCGGCCAGGGAAGGGGTAATCAAGGCCGCCATGCTGGGCAAAAAGCCCACCGCAGCCCCGGCAGCGGCACCTACACCGGGCCCCCCGGCCAGGGCCGCCAGGAGCAGAATATAGCGACTGATAATGCCCTGAATAGCGAGGCCGGCTACCTGCCAGCCCTGTAGGCCCAGGAGGAGGCCTAGGAGAAAAAGGCCGCCCCCAAGCAAGCGCTCCTCCGGCCGCCTGGCAGCAGCCGTCTCCAGGAACCCCAGGGTCAGGCCCCAGGCCAGGAGAGCTTCAAATATTACCTGGACCCAGCCATAGAAGGAGGGTTGCCAGATGGTCAGGCTTAAACCCCGGACCAGGATAATAGCTACCGGAGCCAGGGTAGCCCTGGTCAGGGGACCACGCTGGCGCAGGGAGGGATAAAAGGTGCCCGCCAGGCCTAAAAAGAGGAAAATCAACAGCCGACTGGGTACCTGAGGCGGACCGGCCAGCCAGACACTGACCCCGGCTACCAGAACGGCCGGCCAGAGGAGACGTTTCCGGGAGCCGGCCGCAATAATTATCGCCGGTCCAAAGGGGAAGAGTTCCTCTAGGAGAGCGGCCCGTACCAGGAAAAATGTCGCCATCAGCAATAAAATATCGAGAAGCAACTCATTACCCGCTAGGGTCCTGGACTGCTGCCGCCAGGGATGGACACTGGTATGCCCGGACATGTAAAACCACCGCCTTTGCCATTACCTGGTAATTATTATAGGCCCTTTTTCCTTCAAATTTTGTCAGGTTTAGGTAAAGGCAAGGGACAATTTCTCGACAAAAAAATCACCCCGCTATCGGGGTGGTTTGCTGGTGACCCGTGGGGGAATCGAACCCCCGTTACGAGCGTGAAAGGCTCGTGTCTTAACCTCTTGACCAACGGGCCAAATTGGATCTGGTAGCGGTGGTAGGATTCGAACCTACGACACTGCGGGTATGAACCGCATGCTCTGACCAACTGAGCTACACCGCCACGCACATGATATTATGCCTGAAGAGCCCCGGTTTGTCAAGGGAAAAATCAACCTCATCATAGGGACGGCCGGTTCGCCCTACCCCCGGGGCGAGGCGTTCCCGGGCCCCGGGCAAGGCCTAATTTAACATCAGCCGGGCGCCGGTGGCCAGGAGGACCAGGCCGGCGGCCTTCCACCAGGTAAAGGGTATCTTGTCCAGGCCAAAGAGCCCGAAGTGATCGATTACCAGGGCCGAGGTTACTTGGCCGACGATAATGGCCGTGGTGGCCAGGGCGACACCCACCCTGGGGATGCTGGCTACCACCCCGTAGGTAATAATCACCCCGATCAGGCCCCCCAGCCAGAGGTACCAGGGACAGTGCCAGATCCGGCCGGGGTGACTACCGCCCAGAGGAAAGAAGAGGAGGACCGCCACTACCAGGGTAGCAGTAAAATGGACAATCAACGTGGCCTGGAGGAGGCCGGTGATTTTGGCCAGAGCCGAATTTAAGGAGCCCTGGAAGGCCATGGCGATACCGGCAACCAGGGCGATTAAAAGAGCCAGCCACATAGCTACATCCCCGCCAGTAGACTTCTTACCTTGCACTTATAATGTGCCCTCTGGACAAGGGTATCTAAACGCCTGGTAAAATTTTACTCGAAGTTCCCAAGGGTTCAAATTGCTAATTATCTTGACATAACTTCCCATTGCCCTTACGTAAAAAATTTTCCTGTCCTGGTGCATACTATTCTGGAGGGATTTTACCGGGAGGGAAAGATTATGTCATCAAAGCATTGCCTTCTTTTTTTTCTAGCCTTTTTTTTACTCCTGGGAACGCCAGCCCTGGCCCATAAGTCCTGCCCCTGCACAGACAATGGTTCCCGGGTCCTCGAGCTTACCGATCCCCCCCTCACAGGACTGGACGTCAGTGATCTCCAGCTGCGCCTGGCCCAACTCGGGTTTTACTTCGGTCCCTGGAACGGTATTTTTAACGCAGCCACCCACCGGGCTGTAGTCAATTTTCAACGGGACCATCACCTGCCCCCCTTGGGCCGGGTCGATGGGGCCACCTGGCAGGAACTCGCCCGGGGGGTAAGGGTTGCCTTCTCTGATTCCGGGCCTCCACCCCCGGGGAAACAGCTGAAGATCATCGTTGATACTGAACGCCTGGTATTATCCCTTTTGGTAGACGGTCAGGTATTCCGCCAATATCCAATCGCCATCGGCAAGTATGACAGCCCCTCACCCGTAGGGGAATGGAAGATCGTCGATAAAGCCTATGAATCCGGCGGGGCCTTTGGCACCCGCTGGATGGGCCTCAACGTCCCCTGGGGTAACTACGGTATCCACGGCACCAACCGGCCCTGGTCCATCGGCTGGGCAGCCTCGGCCGGTTGTTTCCGCATGTACAATGAAGATGTCGAAACCATCTATCCCTGGATCCCGGTGGGTACCCCGGTAGTAGTTAAAGGGCCCTATACCATGCCCAGGGGTCCCCTGAAACCCGGCCAGGGTTCCCCGGAAGTCCTCACCCTGCAGGCGCGCCTGCGGGAAAAGGGCTTTTACCTCTTCGGGCCTACTGACGGTGACTACGGCTTGATGACTGAGCTGGCCGTTAAGGGATTCCAGTTCTACCACGGTCTGGCGGCCACCGGTATAGCCGATGCCCGGACCTTGCGAGCCCTGGGTTTTGACGTTCCCCTACCGGACCCGGAAGCTTCCGGTCACTGAATGTTGGTGACGACTGTTGATTGGTTACCTAAGGCGTTAAAGTTACTTCTAGGGGAGACTCAGGCGCCCAAACTCCTTGATAGCCCTGACGGCCCTGCCCACGGCCCGTTGGGCATTCTCCTGGAGTTGTACCAGTTCTCCAGGTGTAGCCCCGTCCAGGTGTATGCCGGCGACGACGACCACCGGGGCCTGGCAGGCTGCCGCCAGGGTAGCCGCCGCCGGCCGGGCCACCTCGTCGTCCTTATGGCCCGTCAGGGTCAAGACCGAGGTAGTGGCACTGGTACCTTCTCCTCGCAGGCTCGGCCGCGGTATCCCCAAAGCCACAGCGCCGACGTGGGTTTTTTCACCCCCCAGCAAGTGAACGATAAAGCCCTCTCCGGTTATGAAAATCCGGCAGGATACCCGATAACGCCCCCTGCCGACCAGGCAGTTTATACCTCCCATTAACCGCACCCCTTTCCTTGATAACTCCCCGGGAACTGGTTGGACCATTATACTTGTGTCGAACTCAGCCGGCTTCGGGCGCGGCCTTAACTCGACCCCTCGGGTCGCAAACAGGCAGCCGCACTGATCCGCAAGCATCCTCGTTCTCTTGATACTAACGCGCCAAGGCGCCCTCCGGGAACCTGCCTCGCCCCGTATCGCAAGCACCTACGATCCCCATCCCGTTCACCGTCGCCTCGCCGTGGCACAGCTCGAGTTTGCTGACGCCTCGAAACAAATCGCCTACCGCCTGTACTCGCCAGCCTTCAGCCAGCCTACTCTTTTTGTTGTCCCTGCTACCTTTGCCAGGGACAGAGAAGGTATTCGCAAAGATGCAGCAGAATATATAACACCAGGCCCATCCCGGCCATGGTTAGGATGCCGGCAAACATGGTCCCGTAGTCGGCCCGGAAAAGACCGTCCAGGATGAAGTACCCCAGGCCGCTGTTACCGGCGATGGTCTCGCTCAGGAAAAGAACGGAAATGGCACTGCCCAGGGAGATGCGGCTGGCTGTAATAATGTCCGGCAGGCAGGCCGGCAGGATCACGTGGCGGAACAGGCTGGCTTTGCCGGCGCCCAGGGAAGCGACGGAAAGCAACAGCTGCTCCGGGATCTTACGGGCCGCATCCCGGGTAGTAATTAGAATCTGGTTAAAGATCACCAGGAAAATAATAAGCATCTTGGCCCCGTCGCCAATTCCCAGCAGGACCATGGCCACCGGCAGTAAAGCCACCTTGGGAATAGGGTAGAGGAGGTAAACCATGGGGGCTAGGAAAGAGTCGAGAGCCCGATTGCGGCCGGCCCAGAGACCCAGAGGTACCGCCAGGAGGAGGGCCAGGGTCAGACTGACGACCACCCGGTAAACACTGACGTAAAGGTGCTGGGCGAGGTCCGGCCAGGAACGGGTCAACCCCTCCAGGGCCGGCCCAGGCCCGGGCAACCCCGGATTATTGATTACTCGGGCCAGCAACCACCAGCAACTAAACAAAAAGAAAATGGACCCCAGGTAGGTTACTGTTCGGCGTTTCTCCATCCCGCTTCTCCCCTCCCAAATCCCACATCTATTTTCCGAGGAACCCCCCATGGGGGCGAGCCGCCACCAACGAAAGCATGAAAATACGGGCAATTAGTGGGGTAAGGCAGGTTCCCGGTGGGCGCCTTGGCGCGTTAGTATCAAGAGAACGAGGATGCTTGCGGATCAGTGCGGCCGCCTGTTCGAGGCCGAAGGCTTAAGTTTTGGCCGCGCCCACAGCCGGCCGAGTTCGACACAAGTATAATGGCGATAAGTGGCGCCCGCTGGGAACCTGCCTCACCCCGGCAGCAGGATGATATTAAGGTCCATTTTTAGTAGAAGCCTATTTTCGGAGATGTTGGCGCACCCGAGTGCAGTTATGGTGGAAGGTTCCGGAAAAGCGGTAGTCCGGGCTACCGGCTTCCGGGTTCTCCAGGATGGCCTTAAGGCGTCCTGGGGCAGCCGTCAGGACGACAATCTGCTGCCCCAGGAAAACGGCCTCCTCGATGTTATGGGTAACCAGGACTGTCGTCAGCCGACGCTGCCGGCGGATATCCACCAGGGTCTGCTGCAAGCCCTCCCGGGTCAGGGCATCAAGGGCCGAAAAAGGCTCATCCATCAGGAGGGTATCTGGCTCGAGGGAGAGAGCCCGGGCAATGGCCACCCGCTGCTTCTGGCCGCCACTCAGCTGGGCCGGGTAGCGCTTCTCCAGGCCAGCCAGGCCCAGGTCCGCTAGGAGGGGCGCGAGGATCCCTTCCTGCTGCCGCCGGGGGTAGCCCCGCAGGTCCAGGCCCAGGGCGGCGTTTTTCCAGACCGTTTTCCAGGGCAAGAGACCGTAATCCTGGAGGATAATGGCCGTCTGCCGACGCGGCCGGGTTACCGGGGCAGCGTTAATCTGGATTTCCCCCCGGGTGGGTTTTAGCAATCCTGCCAGCAGGTAAAGCAGCGTAGTTTTGCCGCAGCCTGAAGGCCCAATTAGAACGCAAGTTTGACCGGCAGGTACAGTAAAGCTCATATCCACCAGAGCCGGCGCTTCTAAACCGTTGTTAACATAAGCATAGGAAACACCGGTAACCCGGATCACCGGTTATTCCCACCGGAGCTAAGCAAATTCGGGTCAACCAGCTCTTCGTATTTATAAGGCGCAGTCAGGAGTTTTTTAGCCACCATCCAATCCAGCACCGCTGCTACCTCCTCCTGACGGGGCAGTTGCGGCTGGGAGTAGTGGGGCGCCAGATAGGTGTCTTTGAGTTCTGCTGGTATCCGGGCCTTTTCAACAAAGAGTTCCCGGTAGGCTGAAGGGTTCTGGGCTATTAAATTGGCGGCCCCGGCATAAACCTGGAGTAGTTTCCTGATGGCCGGAGCTTTTTGCTTGATGGCTTCCTCTCGGAAGAGAAGTACCACTTGGGAGAGGTTACGGCTAATTTTGGTATCATCTAGGATTACCCTGGCCCCTTTCTGGGCAGCCAGGGAGGCGAAGGGATCCGGCAGCAGGGCGGCGTCCAGCTTACCCCCCAGCAAGAGCTGGAGGCGTTCCGGAATCTGGGGTACGGGAACCTTCTGGACGGCGGCAGGGTCCACTCCCCCGTCCCGCAGGAGGCCGTCGGCCACATATTCGATAATGGTGTTTTCCGAAATACCGATTCTCCGGCCTTGAAGCTGGCCCGGGGAAGTAATACCGCTGCCGGGTGCAGCCAGGAGGGCAAAACGCCCCTCGGCCGGGGTGGCCCCCATGGTCAGGGAGACGATCCTTACCGGTGTCCCGCCTTTCCGTAGCAAGGCTGCCGCGACAATATCCGCCACCTCGCCGTCGATACTCCTGGACTGCAGGGCCAGGTCGCGATCCCGGGCACTATTAAAGGGTACCAGTTCAACCTGCAAGCCAGCCTTAGTAAAGAGGCCTTCCTTCTCAGCCACAAAAAAGGGGAAGTTATCCTCCACGGGAATTAACCCCAATTTCAAGCTCCCTTCCTGGCTGCTACCGCTACCGGCCGGGCTGCTGCAGCCCGCCACCACCGGGATCAGGAGAATAAGGAGCAAAAACAGTGCTAGTCCCCTGATTTTCATAATATGGCACCTCCGCTAAAGGCTGGCACCCTGGCTGTCTATTTCAGGGTTAGGGCCAGCAGGGTAAAGACAAACATCAGCACGCTCAAATAACCATTCATATTTAAAAAAGCCAGATTCAGGTGCGAGAGGTCATCTGGCGCTACCAGGCGATGCTCATGGATCAGGATTACTGCAGCCACCAGGACCCCCAGGTAGTATAGCCAGCCCAGATGTAAAAGGAAGCCCAGGCCGGCCAGCATGACGATGGAAGAGGCGTGCAGGGAGCGGGCGATAACCAAGGCCCGCTCCTTACCAAAACGGGCCGGTATGGAGTGGACGCCGTAGCGGCGATCGAAGTCATAATCCTGGCAGGCATAGATGATGTCAAAGCCCGCCACCCAGCTCCCCATCCCCAGGCCCAGGATAACAACCGGTAGGTCAATGGTTGCCCGGATGGCTACCCAGGCCCCCACCGGCGCCAGGGCATCGGCCAGGCCCAGGGCGAAATGACAGGCCCAGGTCCAGCGTTTGGTATAGGAATAAAGGACTAGCACTAGGACGGCAATGGGCATTAACTGGACACAGAGCCGGTTTAGGCGGATGGCGGCCAAAAAGAGCAAGGCGAAAGACATAAGGGTGTAAATCCAGACTTCGGCTACGGATATAAGCCCCAGGGGTAGGGCCCGGTTGGCCGTGCGGGGATTAAGGGCGTCAAGGTGGCGGTCAATGAGGCGGTTCAAGGACATGGCCGCCGTGCGCGCCCCAAGCATGGCCAAGGTTATCCACCCCAGCTGGGCCAGCGTCGGATGACCGGCCGCAGCAGTAAAGGCCCCCAGGTAGGCAAAGGGGAGGGCGAAGATGGTATGCTCATATTTAATCATATCGAGAAAGATCCTGAACTTACGCCAGGCCATACTCCCGCCACCTCCTATCAATTAATTCCAGGACCTCCCGGCTGGCCCGGGCTTCCTCCGGCCAGGGACGTACCGCCCCTTCTTCCGGCAGTTTCCGGGTGGCGTCCAAACCCATCTTACTGCCAAAACCCTCAGCCGGGGCGGCATGATCCAGGATGTCTACCGGCCCATCAACAATAACGGCATCCCGGCGGGGGTCGATATTCCCCAAAACCCGCCAGGCCACTTCCTGCAGGTTATGGACGTCTACATCGGCATCAACAATGATAATGAGCTTCGTAAACATCATCTGCCCCATCCCCCAAAGGGCGTGCATGACTTTATGCGCCTGGCCGGGGTAAGCCTTACGGATGGCGACAATGACGCAGTTATGAAAGACCCCGGCGGGGGGGAAGTTGAGGTCCACTACCTCGGGGAGCTGGAACTGGATCAAGGGCAGGAAGAGACGTTCCGTTACTTTTCCTAGGTAGGCGTCCTCCATGGGCGGTGGTCCCACCACCGTGGCCGGGTAAACCGCCTGCCGGCGCCGGGTTAGGCAGGTCAGGTGGAAGACAGGGTAATTATCCGCCGGCGAGTAATATCCTGTATGGTCGCCAAAGGGGCCTTCCCGGCGGGTTTCCCCATAGTCGACATAACCCTCGAGGACGATCTCCGCCCGGGCCGGGACATCAATAGCCACCGTCAAGGCCGGTACCATCTCCACCGGTTCTCGGCGTAAAAAACCGGCCAGGAGCATTTCATCCAAGCCCGCAGGCAGGGGGGCTGTAGCGGCGTAGATGACGGCCGGGTCAGCGCCCAGGGCGACGGCTACCTCCAGGCGGCCCTTGCTGCGGCGCAGATGCTCGGCGCCGTCCTTGTGGATATGCCAGTGCATGCCGGTGGTAACGGCGTCAAAGACCTGCATCCGGTACATACCGGCATTCCGGCGGCCGGTTGCCGGATCATGGGTAAAGACCAGGGGCAGGGTCAGGAAACGGCCGCCGTCCTCCGGCCAGAGCTGCAGTACCGGCAGTTCTTCCAGGGAAGGGGGGTCTACCCTGACCTCCTGGCAGGGCGCCTCCTTTACCCGGCGGGGGAGGTAGCGGCCCAGTTCAGCCAGGCGGGGGAGGAGGCGCAGTTTATCCAACCAACCACCGGGATCGGCCGGCAGGTCCAGGAGAGCCTGGAGACGCCGGGCCGGTTCCTCCGGGTCCGGTATTTCCAGGGCCGCCTGTACCAATTCCTGGCTGCCGAAGAGGTTGGTGGCCACAGGCAGGGCTGAACCCTTCACCCGCTCGAAGAGCAGGGCCGGCCCACCCCTTTTGACTACCCGGTCGCTAATGGCGGCAATCTCCAAGACAGGATCGACCTCTACTTTAACCCGGTGCAGCAGGTTGTGGGCCTCTAAATAGGCCAGGTAGGCCTGTAAATCCCGATGGGCCATATTTCTTCACCTTTCCCGGGTATTAAAATTCGCCACCAGGCGATTATCTCCTTCTCACCTCTCACTTCTCACTTCTATTTTGGGGCAGGCCCCAGCGGGGTACCAGATTCTGCTTTAGGCCCAGGTGGTCCAGGATACGGGCCACCAGGTGCTTGACCACATCATCAACAGTTTGGGGCCGGTAGTAAAAGGCCGGCATGGGGGGCATAATCACCGCTCCCAGACGGGCCAGGGTTAACATATTCTCCAGGTGGATAGCGCTTAAGGGCGTCTCCCGGGGGACCAGGATCAGCTTGCGCCCCTCCTTGAGGGTAACGTCGGCCGCCCGCATAATCAGGTTGGCGGCATAGCCATGGGCTATGCCGGCCAGGGTCTTCATACTGCAGGGAATAACCACCATTCCCTGGTGGGGAAAGGAACCGCTGGCCACCGGCGCAGCCAGGTCGTTCTCCTGGTAGCAGCAGGTAGCCAGTTCCTCCATGGTAGCAGCGGTCAGACCCGTCTCCAGGCGCAGGGTCTCCCTGGCCCAGCGGCTTAAAACCAGGTGGACCTCGGTACCGGCCCCTTGCAGGGCCTCCAGGAGCCGCACGGCATAGACGGCACCGGTGGCTCCGGTAACAGCAACTACTATTTTCATCCCAGTTGCTCCCCTCGGGCCAGGGCCAGGAGCAGGCCCCACAGGAGGTCAGCCTCGCTGACCTGTACTGCTGCCACTCCCAGCCCGGCCAGGATTATTTCCAGAATGGTAACACCAGGGACGATAATATCGGCCCGCTCCGGCTGTAAGCCCGGCAATTCCCGCCGGGCCTCCGCGGGCAAGGCCGCTAGGCGCCGCCGCCAATCCGCGACCCTAGCTGCCGGTAAGATCAGGCCGTGAACCAGCTCCGGCTGATAGGCCGGGAGGGCCAGTTCCATGGCCGCCAGGGTGGTAATGGTCCCGCCGGTACCGATAATTAGCCCGGGCCGGCTTTCCCGGATTCGGGCCAGGTTCGGCGCCAGCAGGCTGGCTATCGCCTCTCTATCCAGACCCTCTTCCATGACCCGCACGGCACCCACGCGAACACTGGTAAACTGGAGCTCCCTGCCCTCCCGCCAGCTGAACTCCGTGCTGCCACCGCCAATGTCAATAACCAAGGGATTGGCGACTGGTACGGTCAGGCCGGCCAGGGCTCCCTGGTAGGCCAGGCGGGCCTCGGTAGAGCCATCAATAATATTAACATCCAAACCGGCTCCTGTCGCTACTGCCACAGTTAAAATTTCTGGATTGCGGGCCTCCCGGGTAGCGCTGGTGGCAATGCAGGCCATCCCGGCCGGGTTGTATCCCCGGGCCAGGCCGGCCAGTTCGGCCACAGCTGCAGCCGTCCGCCGGACCGGCTCTTCCTGGAGCCAGCCCCCGGTAGCCCCGGCCAGGAGCCGAGTACTGCGGAGTTCGGCCCGGCAGGGCGTTACCCGTTCCCCGGCGACATCTCCTACTAGAAGACGCACCGAATTGGAGCCTATATCCAGGGCCGCATAACGGTTCACTGGGCTTCACCTGCTAACAAAAGTTAAAGGCACCATTAAGGTGCCCGGATAAATTAGTCCATATCATAATAAGACCAGCTTTAATACCGCGAACCACGACCGCCCCGTTTAGAATCTGTATGCCGCTTTAAATCCTGGATGCGCTCGTCACTTTCCTTCATAAAGCGAGCCAGTTTATCCTCAAAGGAAGCCGAAGAGAACGGGCGCCCGTGACGCGGGCCGTGTCGTTCGACATAATCGGGATTGGCGCGCTTGATGGAAAGGCCGATCTTCCCTTTCTCATCAATATTGATGACCTTTACCCTGACCCGGTCCTTTTCTTTAATATAGTCATTAACATCCTTCACATAGGTATCAGCCACCTCGGAGATATGCACCAGACCTGTCACACCGCCTGGTAGTTCCACGAAGGCACCGAACTTGGTGATCCCGCTGACCACCCCTTCTAAAACAGTGCCCACAGTGATGGACATACGAGCCGTATTCCTCCATTCCTGGTCAAGCTGATCCCATTATATGCAAGAGTTAAGAAATTTGTCAATAACCAAGATGCGCCTAAGCCGGTTTAATCGCGAAATTGCTGGCCCGGCTGCGGTGGTTTAAGGGGCCGTACCTGGCCGGGTTGAGCCGGCATAATCACCCGCTCGCCGGGTTTTACCAGGCCCAGTTCCTCCCGGGCCACCCTTTCAATATAGCTGTCGCTGTTCAATTCCTGAATTTGTTGTTTTAAGCTGGCGTTTTGCTGTAGCAGGGCGGCTTTCTGGTTTTCATAAGCCCGCATTTGGAGGTTGGTCTGGTAGAGGGCCAGGCCCAGGTGGCCAAAGGAGTATAAGAGATAAAGAATAATAACCAGGGCCACTACCTGCGGCCAAGGCCGCCGGCACTTAGGCAGGTGAATTACCTTGCTCATCATCTTCCCCCGCAAATAGCCCCAGGGTTTCGCCGGGCAGGACAATAACTACCTGGTAGCCCTTAGTCCGGGCCCGGTGGTAAAGGGTAGCCACACTGCTGGCGCTCAGGCCCAGGCGCCGGGCAACCTCTTCATTACCCAGTCCCATCTCCTTGAGGGCTACTACCTGGCGTTCCCGGAAACTCAGTTTCTCCGCACCCCGGATTTCAATTTGCACGTTCTCTTCCCCAGGCTTATCCACATATTATACACAATCTGTGGACAAATATTGGACAAATATATAATTCGCCGCCCTAGTGGAGAATCCTGCCGCCCGGGTAAATAAATTAAATATCTACCGGTCCCCCTGGACCACCGGGGCCACCGGGTCGCCGCCAGCGCCGCCAGAGAAAGCCCCAGGGTTTAAAAGGCAGAGTCAGAAAATTAAAGACCAGGCGGCCAGGCAGGAGGATGACCAGCACCGTGCCCTTGAGGAGCCGCCGACAGGAAACCAGCACCGTCCCCAGGAGCCGGCCGCCGGCATAAAGGCCGCGCCGGGTACCCTGGCTGCAAAAGAGGCCGTAGAAGACGGCCCCCAGGCCCAGGGCCAGGAGGGTATAGGCCCGCACCTCGCCCCAGTTGAGTAACATCAGCAGGGTAAAGGCCAGCAAGGTGAATACCAGCCAAAACAGGGCGTCGCCGGCCAGAGTGGTGAGGTACCGGGGCCGCCAAAAGTAACGGCCCACCCGGTAGCAATCGTAGGTGAAAGCCAGGATCATCCCCGCACCGGCCAGGGCCAGGAATAATCGCCACTGGTCCAGGACCGGGATCATCGAAAGAGGCGCTGCCACAAGCCCTTCCCCCTGGCGCCCTTCCCCTCGCTGTAATTAAGATTGTTCACCCTGCCGCTGACCTCCAGGTTGCCGGTCTCCAGGCTCAGGGTGCTAATATTAAAACCGCTACCTTTAATGGTCAGGTGGCCCATGGTGGTCTCCAGGAGAATCTCTTCTTCGTCGTAGCTGAGCACCTGGAGGATGCCGCTTAAAACCAGTTTTTCCCGGTTGATTATCGTCAGCTGGTGTTGCCCATCACTCATCCCCCATACCCCCTCCCGTAAATTTTATGCGGGGCAGGGGCTAAAAAGTATAAAAAAAGCTGGCGGCCTACCAGGCCTTGACCAGCTCCACGCCTTTGAAGAAGTACTTGATTATATCCTGGGGCGATTTACCCTGTTGCGCCAGGGCTTTAGCTCCCCACTGGCTCATACCGACACCGTGACCGTAACCCTCGCCCTTAAAGGTCACCCGATTCCCGGTTGTGGTAATACCGGTTATCAAGGTGGAGCGCAACCGGTCGTTACCCAGGGCCAGCCGCAGGGCCGGGGCATCCACCGTCAACCTGCTTACCTGTAACTGGGTGGCCCGGCCGGAGGGGCCTTTGGCCGCCACCTTGACGGCCGTAATGGGTCCCGGGTCCTGGCCGGTCACCTTGCGGACGGCCGCTGCCAGCTCGGCTTTAGTAAAAGTAGCCGTCCAGCCCTTGTTTTCCGCAGTAGTTATGGCCATGCCCGGATCAGGTACGCTCTGGATATAGGGCGCCGGTTCCCGGCGAAAATTCAAGCCCTCCACCGCCGAGGCCGCTGTCCGGGGGCCACCGGAGGCGTAGAACCAGGCGTTGATATAATCGCCCTGGTACTTGACAACCTCTCCCCGGGTCATCTCGACAGCCCGGCGGACGTTGTCGTTGATTCTGGTGGGATCATAGGCCTGGAATTCCTCCACACTGGTGGAGGCGTCGGTGCCGTGGGCCTTAACGCCGCCCTCGGCGATCTTTTTCATGGTAAAGGTCCGGACCAGGATGGCCTGGGCCGCCAGGGCGTTGCGGGGCCAGGACGGTTCCATCTCGGCGGCCACCACTCCGGGCAGGTAGTCTTCTATTTTCATCCGCTTGACTTCCCCGGTTTGATTGACATAAAGGGAGATGGTTGGTTCCTGGACCGCCGGGGCCGGTTTCCTGGCCGGTGCCCGGCAGCCGGCCAAGAACTGACTTAATAACAAAATACCCAGCAAAACTGCTCCCAGCTTCAACCTGTAAACCATGTCTCTTCCCTGCCTTTAAAGGTTTAACCTTAGTATAGGCAGGAAACAGGCCGGGGTATGCACCCCGGCCTGTTTTTAAGCTTCACCCTGGCCCTCGGCCAGCACGCGATAGGTTTCTTTCGCCTGGTTGGCCGCAATATGTTCTGGTACGGCCAGGACCTCAACAGTTTGCCAGCGACTACCGAGCTTCAGGGTCAGAACATCTCCCGGTTTTACCTCGGTGCTGGCCTTGGCCGGACGGCGGTTGACCTCTACCCCGCCGCCATCGCAGATCTCCTTGGCCAGGGTGCGTCTTTTCACCAGGCGGGAGATCTTGAGGAACTTGTCTAGCCGCATGTTACCGGGATACGGCGTCTTTTAAGGCTTTCCCCGCCTTAAAAACAGGTGCCCGGGTGGCGGCGATCTGGATCTCTTCGCCCGTCCGCGGGTTACGGCCTACTCTGGCCGCCCGTTCTTTAATCTCAAAGGTACCAAAACCCACTAGCTGTACCTTCTCGCCCTGGGCCAGGGCTTCTTCGATACTTGCCAGGACCGCGCTGACCACCTTTTCAGCATCCTTTTTGGTCAGATCCGCTTTTTCGGCGACACTGGCAACCAGGTCCATTTTATTCACTATAATCCCTCCTGCTATAGCATGTGCCCTTATCGTCATGTATTCGCTATAATCCAGCAATCTCCTGCATTTCCAGCTACGAAAGGCTAATTTTTTTCGCTTTTTCCCAGCAGACGTCCATCTCCGCCAGGGTAAGGTCCTTAATTTCCCGGCCCTGGTCCCGGGCCGCCTGTTCAATAAAGCGAAAACGGCGGCTAAATTTGTCGATGGTTGCCTGGAGGGCCGCCTCGGGCTCCACCCGCAGCCAGCGGGCCAGGTTGACCAGGGAGAACAGGGTATCCCCCAGTTCAGCTGCCTGTTCCTCCTTGCCGGCGCTATTGATAGCCCTTTCCAGCTCGTCCATCTCTTCCCGGACCTTGGCCCAGACATCAGCCACGACCGCCCAATCGAAACCCACCCGGGCGGCCTGTTCCTGGACCTTCAGGGCCTTTAACAGGGCCGGCAAACCCCGGGGAACGCTCAGCACCGACGGCGCTTCCTCCCCTTGCTCTCTCTTTTCGGCGGCCTTGATCTGGTCCCAGCGTACCAGCACCTCCCCGGCAGTATCTAGGACTGCCGTGCCAAAGACATGGGGATGGCGCCGCCGCATCTTGGTGCAGACAACCTCCAGGCAGTCGGCCAGGGTGAATTCGCCTTCTTCCTCGGCCAACCGGGCGTGAAAGACTACTTGTAGCAGTAAGTCTCCCAATTCTTCGCATAGTTTATTCGTGTCCCCACTGTCGATAGCCTCCAGGACCTCATAGGTCTCCTCCACCAGGTAGCGCTTCAGGGAGTTATGGGTCTGCTCCCGGTCCCAGGGACAGCCTCCCGGTTCCCGCAGCCGGGCCATGATGGCCTCCAGGCCGGCCAGGGTCCGGTCCCGGGCTGCAGGACAGGGAGGCAGGTAGAGGCTAGTCAGGTGATCGACCCAGTCCAGCCGGTCGATGGTATACAGGGGTACAGTGGCCACCCGTTCACCATCAGGGAGTCCGGCCCCGCGGATGACTGTCGCCGGATGTTCATCGGGGTAGACCTTCATGAGTTCCAGTTTAAGATCCCCGGCCACCCGGCGGTTGTACACCTGGGTGAGAAGCAAACCGCGGCCAGGGTCCAATCCCCGCGCCGTAAAGATTAGGGCGTCGCTGATGGTTAAGCCCCCGGCGGGGTCGATCCGCAAGACGGTAAAGAGGGCATCCAGGCAGCTCATGGCCGGTATGACCTGCAGTTCCACACCGGCTGCCGGTGCCTGCTCCAGGAGCAAGGCTACACTCTTTTCAGCCACCAGGGGATGCCCGGGTACGGCATAGGCTATGCTCCGGGGGTTCCGGGCAGGGAGCGCACCGGGGTTTTCCTGCTGGCCAGGCCAGGAGGCCGGGGCCTGGCCCCCGGCCTCCTGGAGCAAAAAGCTGGCGATCCGCCGGTAGAGTTCTTCAAAATCGGCCGCGTCTTCATAAAAGGAATCAAAGGATTGCCACTCCAGGCCCCGCTCTTCCAAGGCCGCCACCGCGGGGTGATGGGAGGTCCGGAGGTAGATCCGGTCCACCCCGGCCATGGCGGTCAAAACAGCCGCCGGCACCCGGGCCGGATCCCCCGGCCCCAGGCCGGCAATGATTACCTTGCCTGCCATTAGCTTCGCCTCACAGGAAAAGAATACCGCTTAATTGTACCAGATAGGCAGGTAAAAAGAAAGCGGCGCCTGGGGCGCCGCCCATTATTGCTCCATTTGTTTGGCCAGGAAGCCGGCCGCCGTTTCCGCCAGTTTTAACTCCATATCCCCCATTTTGACCCCCGGTTCCCGGGAACACAGGATGACGGCGCCAATGGGGTCGCCCTCAGCGATTATCGGGGCGATAACTTCGGCCGTAAACTTATGGGCTTCGCCCTCGCCGTCAATGGGGAAAAGGTCTTCACCCGGGGAATTGGCCAGGATAGATTTGCGTTCCTCCATTACCCGTTCTACTGCTTGCCCGATGGGTTTATCCAGGAATTCCTTCTTGGGGGCACCTGCCACCGCAATAATATTGTCTCGATCTGCGATACAGGCAATATGGCCGATAGCTTCGTGAAGGGAATCTGCGTATTCCTTGGCGAAATCCCCCAGCTCACCAATGGGCGAGTATTTCTTCAAAATCACCTCGCCTTCGCGGTCCACGAAAATCTCCAGGGGATCACCTTCGCGGATCCGCAGGGTGCGCCTGATTTCTTTAGGTATCACTACGCGTCCTAGATCGTCGATGCGTCGTACAATGCCTGTTGCTTTCACTGCAGTCTATCCCCCCTTTACCCTTTTACAGGTAACCTTTTTCCTTAGATAGCTTTCACTGTTAGTATATAATCCATCGGGGGGGTTTATTCATTTTTTCCCTGCCTTTTCTATAACTGGTTGCCTTGCATAAAAAAGCTTGCAGCAGGAAAAAATAAAATTTCCGGCTTAATGTCCTTCAGCACCCACGCAACTGCCGGCCCCGGCGTCACCTTCCCCAGGCTGGTTACCGACATAGACCCGGGTGGGGTAAGCTAAACGGATACCGTTATCTTGGCAGGCCTGCCAGATTTTCTCCCGCAGGGCCCTTTCCACTTCCCAGAGGGAACCGGGCCAGGTCCGGGCGGTAACGGTAAACTGCCCCCCTTTGTCCGATTTATCGATATCGCTCACCCCATAGATGTGGGGCGGCTCGGCCAGACCCTGGCCGCCGGGGTTGGGAATAAAGGCCTGGTAATACTCTTGCTCCACTTCCCGGCAGGCCTGTTCCAGGACCGCCCGGATACGTCGCGGATCTTCTTCAAAGGGAAAGGTAGCCGTGACTATAGCCCGTAGTTCGTCCCGGTTGTAATTGCGGATGGTTTTAATTTCGCTGTTGGCAATATAAAACTTTTTGCCGCTCCATTCCCGGATGGTGGTCATGCGCAGGCCCAGTTCCTCCACCGTACCTGTCACCTGGCCGTTAATCTCCACCAGGTCGCCGACGTGGAACTGGTCTTCGAAGATGATAAAGAAGCCGGTAATTATATCCTTAACCAGGCTCTGGGCGCCAAAGCCGATGGCCAGACCCACCACCCCGGCCCCGGCGAGAATGGGGGTTATGTCAACAAACCGGTCCAGGGCCATCATCACAGCCACGGCATAGATCAGGTAGCGCAGCGCCGAACCGAGGAGGGTTTCCAGGGTTTTTTCCCGCTGGGGATCACGCCGGGCGACCTGGAAGATGCGGTGGATAAAGCCGGAAAGCAGCCGGTAGAGGATCAGGGCGGCGACCATGATGACTGCCGCCCAGAAGAGCTTCTCCAAGAAGAATAACAGGCCTGGCTGTAGTCGTTGCCAGAGGTGGGTGATATCAACCGTCACGGTCGCAGCTCCCCTCCATAAATAGGGTTCTTCCAAAAATAGTTATTAATGCCATCCTGCTGCTGGGGTGAGGCAGGTTCCCTCCGGGCGCTGGTTGCGCCTTATACTTGTATCGAACTCGGCTGGCCGGCACCGATGGCGGTCCGGGGTTCCGGCCGGGCGGCGTTACCCTCGCTGATGAGTTCTTTAATCCTGGCCAGGATCTTGTCCAGGAGGTCCAGTAACTCCTCCTGGCCCAGGCCCATAACCCGGACCCTGATGGTTAGGCCACCGGCGGAAGAAAAGGCCAGCCGCCGGGGGAAGTACTGGGTCAGCTGCAGGAGCTTCTCTCCCCGCAGAGGGGTATACTGGCCAAAGCTCAGCTCCACCTCCCGGTTTTTCTGGGTGACGCTAATTACCCCCACCTCCCGGGCCAGGAGGCGCACCCTGGTCAGGGCCAGCAGATTCCGGGCCTCCGGCGGCGGTGGGCCGTAACGATCCTCCATTTCCGCAGCGATATCCGCGACGCCGGCCAGGTCGCCGGCAGCCATCAGGCGGTGATAAAGCTCCATTTTCAGGGTGGCTTCCGGGATATATGCATCACTCAAGAAGGTGTCTACTGCCAATTCCATGGGGGCGACCTGGTAATCCACTGCAGCCGGAGCCGGCGCCTGTACCGTCCCTTCAATATCCTCGCGCTGCTGTTTTAATTTCTGAACGGCCTCCTCCAGGAGCTGGCAATAAAGGTCAAAGCCAACGGCCATCATGTGGCCATGCTGCTCAGGTCCCAGGAAGTTACCGGCGCCCCGGATCTGCAGGTCCCGCAGGGCGATTTTATAACCGGATCCAAAAGCGGTAAAGTCCCGGATGGCGGCCAGGCGTTTCTCCGCCACTTCGCCCAGGACTTTATCCGGCCGGTAGGTAAAATAGGCGTAGGCCAGGCGGTTACTACGGCCGACCCGCCCCCGCAGCTGGTAGAGCTGGGCCAGGCCGAAATTATCGCTTTCATCGACAATTAAGGTATTGGCATTCTGGATATCCAGGCCGTTTTCCACGATGGTGGTACTCACCAGGACATCGTACCGGCCGTTGATAAAGTCCAGCATGACATTTTCCAGCTCTTCTTCGCTCATCTGGCCGTGGCCGATGCCTACCCGGGCCTCGGGCACCAGTTGCTGGATGTGGTAGGCGAAACGGTCAATATCCTGTACACGGTTGTGGACCACAAAGACCTGGCCGCCCCGGTCCAGCTCCCGGCGGATGGCCTCCCGCACCATTTCCGAGTTGTACTCGACCACATAGGTTTGCACCGGGAAACGATCCTCCGGCGGCGTTTCAATCAGGCTCATATCGCGCACCTCGGCCATGGCCATATGCAAGGTACGGGGAATGGGGGTGGCCGTCATGGTCAGGACGTCAACGGTGTAGCGCAGCTTTTTCAGCCTTTCTTTATGGGCGACGCCGAAGCGCTGTTCCTCATCGACAATTACCAGGCCCAGGTTCTTAAAATTAACATCACTGGAGAGGAGACGGTGGGTGCCGATGACTACATCCACCGTACCTTGCTTTAAAGCTTCGACCACCGTCCGCTGTTCTTTGGGTGAACAGAAACGGCTTAAAACAGCCACCTTCACCGCGAAAGGGGCAAACCGGGCTTTGAAGGTCTCATAATGCTGCTGGGCCAGGATGGTTGTCGGCACCAGCACAGCCACCTGCATACCGTCCATAACCGCCTTGAAGGCCGCTCGCATGGCCACTTCCGTCTTACCGTAACCGACGTCGCCGCAGAGAAGACGGTCCATGGGCCGGGGCTTTTCCATATCAGCCTTGACCTCGGCAATGGCCCGGAGCTGGTCCGGGGTTTCGGTATAGGGGAAAGCCTCTTCAAACTCCCGTTGCCAGGGGGTGTCGGGCCCAAAGGCGTGGCCGGGGATGGCCTCCCGCCGGGCATAAAGATCCAAGAGCTCCCGGGCCATCTCCTGGACGGCTTCCTGAACCCGGCTCTTCACCTTGTTCCACTCATTGCCCCCCAGGCGGTAGAGGCGGGGAACATGACCTTCGCTGCTTACATACTTCTGCACCAGGGACACCTGGTCTACGGGTACATAAAGACGATCCTTGCCGGCATACTGGATGAGAAGATAGTCTTTCTTGACCCCGCCTACGTCCAGTTGCTGGAGGCCCAGGTAACGGCCAATGCCATGGTGGACGTGGACGACATAATCTCCTTCTTTGAGATCGCTAAAGGAGTTAATCTTGCTCCCCTGGCGGGATGCCTTAACCCGCCGCGGCCTTTTTACGGGGCCGTAGATCTCTGTGTCGCCGATAATAGCCAGGCGCATCTCCGGCCAGGTAAAACCCTGGCGGAGGCGCCCAGAAACAATTATTATCTCCCCCCGTTGTAGGGATTCCCGTACCTCGGACTGGGTGCTGGCTTCGATTCCCTGTTCCGCCAGGGCCTGGCGCAGGGCGACCACCCGGTTCGGGTCAGCAACCATCAAAATGCTGCGGTACCGTTCCCGGCGCCAGCGGCCCAATTCCTCGACCACCAGACCTAATTTACCCTGAAAGGCAGGTAGAGTTTGGGCACTAAGGCCCACCGACCGCTGGGGGCTGGTCCCCGGGACTCGGCGGGGCAAAAGGGAGAAGTAAAGGCGCTGGTTACGCTGCCACAGGCGCTCCAGATCGGCGCTCTCCAGGTAGGCCTGGCCCTGGGAAGGTAAAACCAGACCGGCGGCCAGCATATCGGTAAAGAGGTTCAGGCGCTGTTGCTCCCGGCGACGCATCTCCTCCAGCAGGTGCGCTGGGTCATCCAGAATTACCAGAGGCCGGCGCTGGAAGTAATCAAAGAGGGTGGCCTGGTGGGGATAGAAAAAGGGCTGCAGTTGCTTGCTGCCTTCGGGCCAGGAGCCGGCCTCCAGGATGGCTATTAAGCCCTGAACCCTTTCCTTTAATTCCCGGGCCGCCTGGGGCTGGCGCCGGCGCAGGAGGGTATAGGTCTGGGAAAATTCTGCCTCCAGCGCCGCCAAACCCGGCGCCAGGTCCGGGGGCGGGAGAACCTCCTGGGCCGGGCCCAGAAGCACGGCCCGCAGTTCGGCTACCGAACGCTGGGTCGCCGGGTCGAAACGGCGCAGGGAATCGATTTCATCGCCCAAGAGCTCCAAACGCAGGGGTTCCTCCGCCCCCAGGGGGAAGATGTCAATAATACCTCCCCTTACCGCCAGCTGGCCCGGGGCTTCCACCACCTCTTCCCGCCGGTAACCCAAGGCAATAAGTTTCTGTAGGAGGACCTCCCGATCAATGACCTGGCCCACCTCCAGGGCCTGGAGAGCCTGGGAGAGAGGCTCCGGCGGCGGCAGCCGGCGGAGGAGGACTTCTACCGGTGCGACGAGAATCCGGGTCCGGTCGCTGACCAGGTCCGTGAGGACCTTCAGCCGCTGGGTAGCCAGTTCCGGGCTGGGAGTATAGACCTCTACCGGTAGGAGCTCATCCGGCGGCAGGTAACCAATACCCTCCCCTGGCCAGAAGGAATCGATATCTGCTGCCAGGCGCTGGGCTTCCTCATTGCCGGCTGTCACCACCAGCATCGGCTGAAACTCATCCAGCATGGCCGCCAGCCACAGGCCTTTCAAGCCCTCTGGTAGGCCGTAAAGCTGTAACTCCCCCAGCCCCTGGCGGAGACCACTGCTGATGGCGTGGAATTGTTCACTATCTCTGACAATTTCCAATATGCCTTTATTGTACATCTAGCGCACTCCACATAAATATTAACAAGTCCTGGTCAAACTTTAATGGACTAATAAAAGGCCCTGACCACGGGCCTCATCTATACTATCAATTATAACTTCAGTATACATTATATTCGTCCCCCGTGACAGAAGTCAAGTTTTATAACGGTGCCAGGCACGGCAATGGAGGCTGATAACACCCCTGTTCCAGGCCAGATGGGCCAGGAAGCCAACCGCCCAGGCCAGGCCGGGCTGGCCGGTACGATTATAGGCCTGGAAGGCCAACCAGCCAAAGAAGGTATGGCCTCCTAGGGCTGCCAGGGCCGGCCCCCACCTGGTAAGATTGCTCCGTTCAGGTCCGGCCGCCATTGGCCTGCGCCCGAGTTCCCACAGTCCCTCTACCAACCCAAAGGTAATATGAACACCAGGCAAAGAGGTCCCCGTGATCAGGGCCAGGCCTGTCTTTAAGGCCTCTTCAACAAAGGGCCCCAGAGCGGCCGGCACATCCCGAACCCGCCGGCCCAATAGCAACTGGTTCCAAAGGCCGGCTACTAGGGCGGCCAGAAAGCCGACCAGGAGGGTTTTAACAGCAGGCAAAATTACCACCCCGCCAGGGTAGAATGACCCTCAAGCTAGTGCCTGGCAGCCCGGCCCCGGCAGAGGCGGCAGGCCCGGGCAGTGCCGATCTATTACTGGTTAAAGCGGTTCATGGCCTCCTCCATATCGCCCCCTTCCAGGAGAAAACGGGCCGCTTCTGCCGCTTTCAGGAGCACCGGCCGTACCAGTTCCCAGTCGTTCTGGCTAAAGGGCTGCAAGACGTAGTCAACTACATCTTCCCCAGCCGCCGGCCGGCCAATACCTATTTTTAACCGGGGGATATTGGTTGTCCCCAGATGCATCATAATCGACTGCAGGCCCCGGTGGCCCCCGGAACTGCCACCAGGCCGGAGACGCAACCGCCCCGGGGTCAGGTCCAGGTCATCATGGATGACCAGGATGGCCTCCGGGGCAATGCCGTACCAGCGCGCCAGGGGGGCGACGGCCTGGCCGCTGTTGTTCATGTACGTCTGGGGCTTGACCAGGAGAACCCGGTTGTTCCCGACCAGGCCCCGGCCGATTATGGCCTGCTCCCGGTTGCGGTCCAGGCTGATCCCCAGATCATCGGCCAGAAGGTCGATAGCCATGAAACCGGCATTATGCCGGGTAGCTTCGTAACGGCGCCCGGGGTTGCCCAGGCCTACGACCATCAGCACCGGCGCCACCCCCTTCCGAAAATAGGCTTTGGCATATATGGCGGTTGTTGGGACTCAAGTTGCTTCTAGGGGGGAGGCAAGTTCCCTTCGGGCGCTGGTTGCGCCATTATATTTGTGTCGAACTCGGCCGGCTTCGGGTGCGGCCACAACTCGGCCCTGCGGGCCCCAGGCAGGGTGGCCGCGTTATTCCCCAGCCGGCCTCGTTCTTCTAAACTAAGCGCCAAGGCGCCCTCCGGGACCCTGCCTCCCCCCTACTATCAATATCGCCGTCAAGCCGCGGCTACGCGGAGTTTGTACCCGCCATCCCCTGCCACAACTAGCCTTCGCTGGCGGAAACGTCAGCCCCGTCTTTACTCCTCCGGCGGGGTTTCTTCGACCGGCGTCTCCCCAGTGGTCCCAGTATCGGCCGCGCGGGTGGTTACCACCAGGGCGACAATGGTATCCGGATCCGCGAGCACCTTGACGCCCGCCGGCACCTTAATATCACCTACAGTTAGGTGTTCACCTACATCCAGGTTGCTGATGTCCACCACAATATTCTCGGGTAGATCCCCCGGCAGGCTTTCGACCTCTATTTCCCGGGCACCATGCTGGAGGATACCGCCTTCCTTGACCCCCCGGGCTTCACCCTCCAGGACTACCGGTACTGTCGCCTTGAGTTTATCCTCCAGGGAAACCTGGTAGAAATCAACATGGGTCAAGTTACCCTTAATGGGGTGACGCTGAACCTCCCGGATCACGGCGGCGAACTCTTTTTCCTGACCTTCCGCAGCGATCTTTAACTTCAATAAGGCGTTCCCACCCTCTTTAGCCAGGATGTGTTCGAGTTCCCGGCCGGGGATGACTACTGCCAGGTTGCCGGCTTTCTTGCCGTAAAGCACCCCCGGTAGTTTTCCTTGCCGGCGCAGTCGCCGGGCCGACTGTTTACCTGCTTGCGGACGTAAATCTACCTTTAATGTTTGGGCCTGCATATGTCCCAGCTCCTTTATTTTTTAGGTTTAGTTTTAAGTTTAGCCTGCTTGCCGGCAGCATAAACCTCCCCCCAGCTGAATAAGCATGTATAAGCCGGGAGGTGAGGTTGATGTTTTATACTAGTAAAAAACTCATGGGCATGCCGGTAGTAAGCCTGGCTGATGGTCACCAGCTGGGCCGTATAAAACGCCTGCTCATTGACCACCAGCAAATGGCCATCGCCGCCTTTACCGTTGATCGCAAAGGGTGGTTTAAGGAACAACCGGTCATACCTTACAGCCATGTTAAAAGCGTCGGTAGCCACGCCGTTACTGTTGATGAGGCCGCGGCCGTAGTCAAGCTCAGTTCGCTGCCCGAGCTGGAGGCCCTGGCCAAACACCCCCTGCCCCTGCTGGGGGCCAGGGTCATTACGGAGGAGGGCACCGTCCTGGGCGTGGTAGAGGATTTCCGTTTTGACCCCCAGGACGGTAAAATCCACTACCTGGACGTTAAAGCCGGCCTTCTCCAGGGGGCGCGTTCCCTGGAGACCGCCCAGATCATCATCTGTGGCCGGGACGCCCTCATTGCCCGGGCCGGCGCTGAAGAAGCCCTCCAGAAACCCGGCGGCCTGTTAAGCATCAACTGGCAGGACGCCTGCAAAAACGCCGGTAAAACCCTTGACAGCGCCGGGGGTATCCCCCGCAAAGTCGGGGAAACTGTCAACCGCTACTGGCGGCGCCTGCCCTTTGGCCAGAAAAAGGACGACGGGCCGCCCCCCGGCCAGGACAGCTAATCAAAGAGTTTGCTGACCGAAAGGTCTTCGTGGATGCGGATAATGGCCTCACCCAGGAGGGGGGCAACTGAAAGGCGCCGTAGTTTGGGTATCTCCTTACCTGCCGGCACAGGGATAGTGTTGCAGACGACTACCTCCTGCAGGGGGGAGGCCATCAAGCGTTCCCGGGCCGGTCCGGAAAGGACCGGGTGGGTACAGCAAGCATATACGGCCCGGGCGCCCTGATCCAGTAGAGCCTGGGCCCCCAGGCAAATGGTCCCGGCCGTATCAATGAGGTCATCAATCATGATGACCGTTTTATTTTTAACGTCGCCGATGAGGTTCATAATCTCCGCTACGTTAGGCGCCGGCCGTCGCTTGTCGATGATGGCAATCTCGGCGCCAATGCGCTCGGCGAAGTTGCGGGCCCGGGTCACCCCCCCCAGGTCTGGGGAAACAATCACCGCCTGCTCGAAACCCTTGCTATTAAAGTAATCGGCCAGGATGGGGACGGCCGTCAGGTGGTCCACCGGGATGTCGAAGAAACCCTGGATAGCGGCCGCGTGCAGGTCCATGGTCAGGACCCGGTGGGCGCCGGCGGCGGTGATGAGGTTGGCCACCAGTTTGGCAGAGATGGGGTCCCTGGCCCGGGTCTTGCGTTCCTGGCGGGCATAACCGTAGTAAGGTACGACGGCCGTGATCCTCCGGGCGGAGGCACGGCGTAGGGCATCGATCATGATCAGGAGTTCCATCAGGTTGTCATTGACGGGTTCGCAGGTAGGCTGGATAACAAAGACATCCTCCCCCCGCACGCTTTCATCAATGACGACGCTGATCTCGCCGTCGCTGAAACGTTTTACCTTGGCCGCCCCCAGGGGTACGCCCAGGTAGGCGCCGATCTCCTCGGCCAGTTTAGGGTTGGCGTTGCAAGTGAAGATTTTCAGGCGTCCGCTGTCGGTTTCCATTTGTTGTTAGATGACCTCCAGGTTTACCGGGAAAAGTTTAACTTTGCTTATTTCGCCCCGCTTAAACTTTTTCCTGCCTACCAGCGGCGCTTTTTTTGCCCCGCCCGGTTAAATTTATCTGCCTTCCCCGGGCCAGGGCCAAGGAACCGGCGGGAACATCCTCGGTAATGGTCGACCCTGCTCCTACCAGGGCGCCGGCACCGACCCGGACGGGGGCCACCAGGTTGCTGTTACTGCCAATAAAGGCCCCATCTTCAATAACTGTCGGCCATTTCTTTTGGCCGTCATAGTTACAGGTAATTGTGCCAGCCCCAATATTCACCCCGGTACCCACGGTAGTATCGCCCAGGTAGGCCAGGTGGGGAACTTTGGAACCGGTGCCGATGCGGGTAGCTTTGAGTTCAACAAAGTCGCCCACTTTGGTCCTGTCCTCCAGGATGGTCCCCGGGCGCAGGTAGGCAAAGGGACCGACCCGGCACCCAGCGCCGATCTGGCTCTCCAGGGCCACGGTATGAATAATTTCACTACCCTCCCCTACCTGGCAGTCCCGCAGGGTGGTTCCCGGTCCCAGGATACAACCAACGGCAATAATAGTATGCCCCTCCAGGAAGGTTCCTGGATAAATAATCGTATCCCGGCCGACCTGGACGGTGGCGTCGATATAGGTAGCTACCGGATCGATTATGGTCACTCCGGCCAGCATCAGGTTGCGATTAATCCGGCGCTGCAGCACGGCCCCGGCGGTAGCCAGCTGGGCGCGGTCGTTGACTCCCAGGGTCTCTTCCGGGTCGCCGGTGGCAACCGCCAGGACCGGCAGGTTCTCCTGGCAGGCCAGGGCCACCACATCGGTCAGGTAGTATTCGGCCTGGTCGTTATCCGGCTTTAACTGCTCCAGAAAGGGCCAAAGATAAGCGGCCGCAAAACAGTAGGTGCCGGTGTTGACTTCCCTGATTGCTCGTTCCCTGGAGCTGGCGTCCCGCTCCTCAACAATCCCCGTTACCCGCCCCTGGCCGTCGCGGATGATGCGGCCGTAGCCGGTGGGGTCATCGAGAACAGCCGTTAAAATAGTAACGGCAGCCTGCCTGTCCTGGTGCTCCTTTAAGAGTCTGGCCAGGGTCTCCGGCCTGAGGAGGGGGGTATCCCCGCAGAGCACCAGCACTGTTGCTGCCGTGTCAGCTGCTTCCCGGGCCCGGGCCAGGGCGTGTCCGGTGCCCAGCTGTTGTTCCTGGAGAACGTAGGTGTAACCGGGGCCCAGGGCTTCCCGTACTTCTGCCGCCCCGTGGCCGATGACGATAACCTGTTTGTCTATACCGGCTTCCCTGGCTGCCGCCAGGACGTGTTCTACTAGGTAACGGCCGGCTATCCGGTGCAGCACCTTGGGTCGCCGGGAATGCATACGCTTACCCTGGCCGGCAGCCAGGAGCACGGCCACGGTGGTTTCTCCTTTTTCTACTGCTGCCATAAAAATTCCTCCGTAAATAGGGTTAAGCTGTAATTAGCCTTTTTGGGGCTGGAGGTTACAGGCGGTGGGCGACTTGGTTCGAGGCGTCAGCAAACTCGAGCTGTGCCGCAGCGAGGTGGTAATGAACGGGAGGGGGATCGTAACATAAGTGTAGGAACTGAGAGTTCCGCCCCCCCGCTGCGTTTATTTAAAAAGATAAAGGCCTGCCACCTATGCCGCCGAGCAAGGTTGAGCGTATAGTTTGCTAGCCGAGAACCACCGGAGCCCTGAGCTGTACCTCCAGCCCCTCATACTTACATAGTAAACATGCCAGCCCCTTCCCTCAGCCTCCCAGGACGCGACGGGCGAGTTCCAGGTCGCTCTCTTTATCGACATCGATGCCGATCTCCGGGTAAGGGGTAATTACTCCTGCCCCCCGGGCTCCCAAGAGGTGGGAGAAGCGTTCCTCGGCCTCGGCAATAGTTAATTGCCTGGTAAGAAAGCGGAGAATAAAGCCCAAGCCTATTAAACGGCTCAGGGCCAGAGGGCTTTTGCGCAGGCGTACCAGCTCCTGCCCCTGGCGGGCACAAACCCTCAGGGCGCCAGCCTTAATTAAAACCATATTCCCCCCCGTGAAGGTCCCGTCCCGCAGGCGGACATAAGTGCGCTTGACCCCGGGATAATGGGCCTCATTAGCTTCCCGGCGGACAATGGGATAATAGAAATCCGCCGGGCGCTGCCGGCAGCGCTGGAGAAAATCCTCTACCGCCTCGGGCTTCAATAAGGGAATGTCAGCCGTCACCATCAGCAACCACTCGGCCTCGGGAAAGGCTGCCGCCCCATTGAGGGCACTCTCGACCGTTGTTTTACCGGCCGCTACCAGGGTGACCTCCGGAGAAAGGACGGCAGCCAGCTCCGGTGGGCCGGCTACTACCACCCGGCGAATACTGGGGGCGACCTCCAGAGCAGCTACCACCCAGGCAACCATGGGACGCTTACCAATAGGGAGTAGAGAACGTCTCTCTTTATCCCCGGCCAGAATAATGGCGTCAACCTGCATATTTCCGCCCCCTCAGGCTCTACGTCTACCGCCAGAACGCATTTCTTTCCTGATAGCTTCCATCATCCGGTTTTCGGCATTCTCAATGTGTTCTTGGGCAATCCGCTGGGCGAGCTCCACATTCCGTTCGGTGATCGCCTCTACCAGCTGCTTGTGTTCCTCCAGGGTCTCCGGCATGCGCCCGGGGGTACCCATGGAGATGGTGCGAAAGCGCTGGATCTGTTCCCGTAGGTTATTAATAATCTGGACCAGGCGATCGTTACGGCTGGCCTTATAAAGTACGTCATGGAACTGGGTGTCCACCTCGACTAGGGCCTCCAAGTCATTGGCTGCCGTACACTCGGCCACCCTGATTAGCAGGCGTTCCAGCTCATCCAGTTCCTCGTCGGTAATGCGTTCGCAAGCCAGGGCTGCCGCCAGGGATTCCAGGGCCGAACGAATCTCAAAGACGTCGGCTATATCCTTGGTGGAGAGGTCGGCTACATAGGCCCCTTTGCGGGGTATCATGACTACAAAACCCTCCAGCTCCAACTTGCGGATGGCCTCTCGCACCGGCGTCCGGCTGACGCCCATTTCTTCTGCCAGCTGGACCTCCATGAGCCTCTCGCCAGCCTTGAGCTGGCCGTTGATAATGGCTTCGCGCAGGGCTTCGAAAACTATCTCCCGCAGAGGTTTATAATTCTCTAGTTTACCACTGAGCAGGTTTTTCACGGCTGCCCTCCTCCGATATGAGATGTGAGAAGTGGGAGGTGAGATGTGGGAGGCTTGTAGAAACTGGCTTAAGCCAGTTCCTGTTTAAAGCTGTCCTGCCCCTCATTTCTCCCGTTTACTGGGGGTGACAGCCACCATAAGGGGCTCCCCTACTATAAGGTTCGTGTTATAAAGGTTTCCGGGTAGGTATCCTGCAACCGGGAGGCGATGCGCCGGGCTTGTTTCTCACCGGCAGCTACGCCGAATACCGCCGGGCCGCTGCCGCACATAACCGCCCGTTCAGCCCCTTCGGCCAGCAGGCGCAGTTTGATGGCCGTAACCTCGGGGTAGAGACGGCAGGTCACTGCCTCCAGGTCATTACCCAGGGCGGCCAGGAGTTCTTCCCGGTTACCACTGCTGATGGCTGCCAGAGCCCTTTCCTCATCAGGGGGTTCCAGGGGCCCCCGGCCAGGGTTGGCATCCCAGGCCTGGTATACATCCGCCGTACGAACGCCGAAGGACGGCTTGACGAGTACCAACCATAGGGGCGGGACCGGGGGTAAAAGGGTTAACTCTCCCCCCCGCCCCCGGCCCAGGGCGGTACCGCCCAGGACGCAGAAGGGTACATCTGCTCCCAGGGTTGCCCCCTCCCAGGCCAGCTGCCCCGGTGTCAGGCCCAGGTTGAAAAGGGTATTGACCGCCAGCAGGGTAGCCGCCGCATCACTGCTGCCGCCGGCCAGGCCAGCGGCAGGGGGTATTTCCTTCTGTAAAGTAATTTTTACCCCCGGAAAACCGTACCGGGTTTGCAACCGTGCTGCGGCCTGGTAGACCAGGTTACCTGGCCCGGCCGGTACCAGCATTCCAGTGGTCTCCAGGTGGAGGCCTTTATCATGACGGCTAAGGGTTAACCTGTCTGCTAGGACAATGGACTGGAAGATGGTGCTTAAATTATGATACCCATCCGGACGCCGTCCCAGGACCCTCAGAGTTAGATTTATTTTACCATAGGCCGGTACCGTCAGGAAATCCAAAAATGATCCCCCTCGCTCCCCTTAAATACCTATGTACAATTGGCTATTAAACCAAGGATTCCTCTTTTTTATAATAAATCCCTTCTTACCCCGCCGGTATGCAGGTATACCTTCAGGGAACTAAATTATTGCCAGAAAATGCCGGGGAAAAGCAGGAAGGAGAGAGATAAGGACGAATACTTTAAAGGCAAAATAAACTCCCCCAGGGGGAGCCTGATGAGGAAGGAGATCAAGATGGCTGGAGAACTTTTTCTCAAGAACTATATGGAGGATTGCGTCTGGGAGCTGCTGGATGATGTCCTGAAGCAGGATCCTGAAGCCTGCCGCTGCGAAGCCTGCCGTCATGACATTGTCGCCCTGGCCTTGAACCAGCTGCCGCCCCGTTACGTGGTCCGGGAGAAAGGGGCCGTCTATTCCAAAATAGCTATGCTGGAGGCCCAGCACCGCGCCGATATCTATCGCGCCCTAACCCAGGCCCTGATGATGGTCAAAAAGGCCCCCCGCCATGGCCAGGAAAGCCAGGATTAATCCCGAAACTTATAGCCTACCCCGCGGACCGTGATAATATAACGGGGGTTGCTGGGGTTGGCTTCAATCTTTTCCCGCAGGTGACGGATGTGCACGTCAATAGTCCTGGTATCGCCGTAATACTCCCCTTCCCATAGACGCTCCAGAAGGGCTTCCCGGCTGAAAACCCGGCCCCGGTTCTCCGCCAGAAGCTGGAGCAACTGGTATTCCTTCAGGGTGAGATCCACCGGTTCACCCCTTACTGTTACCAGGTGGCTGGCCGGGTTGATTACTAGGTCGCCAATGCTAATAATACCGTCGTTCTGCTCTTGTTTTTCCGCTGCCCGCCGCAAGATAGCCCGTACCCGGGCGACGAGTTCCCGCGGGCTAAAGGGTTTGGTCAGGTAATCATCCGCCCCCAGCTCCAGGCCCAGGACCCGGTCCACCTCTTCCCGACGGGCCGTCAACATCAGGATGGGCATATTGCCTTTAGCCCGCAAGCTGCGGCAGACTTCAAAACCGTCGATCCGGGGGAGCATGACATCCAGGATAATCAGGTCAGGTTTCTCCCCATCGGCCTTTTGCAGGGCTTCGGCCCCGTCACCAGCGGTTACGACACTAAAACCTGCCTGTTCCAGGTTAAACTTCACCAGCTCTACGATCGCCGGCTCATCGTCAACTACCAGTATCTTAGGCAGCCTTATCACCCCTTCGGGGCTATTATACCTGTTTTCCAGGCTGGCCTGCAAGTATTAACAGGTCGGGATCAGGTGGCTACCTCCGGGGGAAAGGTCACGGCAATTTCCCGGCCGGGAGCCATCAAACCCTGCCGTATCTGGTAAACTCCCGCCAGGTATCGGCCGGGTCATTGGGCGGTCTGGCCGCAGCCGCTAATCAGGGCCAGGAGCAAAACCACCAGCAAACATAGAATCGAATCAGACCCCTGCTCTTAATCCTCAACACTATAAGCGCCTTCTTATGTTTGCTCCAGCATAACGGGGTTAAAAAAATCAACCGAAATAGCGCTGGAAGGTCGCCTCAATGGCTGCAGCAGCCTCCCTTTTAAACTGCTGGTAACGCTGCACCATCTGCCTGCCCGCCGGGGTCAGCTCCGCCCCGCCGCCGGTCTCACCTCCCACGCGGGTAATCAAGAGAGGTTGCCCCAGGCGTTCCTCAGCCTTTTTGACCTGGCCCCAGGCCTGACGATAAGACATCTTCAGGCTCCGGGCCGCCTGGTTGATGGAGCCCAGCCGATCAACCTCCTGGAGGAGTTCGAAGAGACCCTCCCCGAAGATGTGCTCACCCTCTTCCAGCCAAAGCTTATAGCGTACCCGCATCCCTTTCACCCCGTTATACCCTATTATTATTGTAAACTCCTGGTCAAAAACGGTCAATAACTTTTACCATTTTTAGCAGAAACCTATGTAGTTACCCGGAAAGGTTATTTTTCCTGAAATCCGGGGAACCTTATCAAAAAAACAAACATCTATTGATATAGAAGCCCGACAGGGATATTATTATAGATTGAACTGCCCTTTTAAACCCACATCAACCTTATAACAGGAGAGAAGCCCATGCTCCGGCGTTTAATTGTCCTTTTGCTGTTCCTGCTGTCCTTGAGCCTGGCCGGGTGCCGCTCCCAACCCCCCCCGGCTCCGGCGACAGCCAGTTTTCAGGAGTACAAGAGTGATATTGTCGGCCTTGAATTTTATGTAAACCAATCCTCTGGTGAACCCAAACAGATCATCAATCTAAATGATAAACAACTCACCCGCCGCCTGCTGGATTTCCTGGGACAGCTACCCGGCACCAACCCGCCGCCGTCCTCCTGGGGTGGGGCCCGGGACTACCTGGCCTTTAAATTTACCCGCAATGGTGAAACCCTGGCCAGTAAACAATATCCTTATTACCACCAGGATAACGGCCCCGGTTACCTGGAACTGGAGGACGGCTGGCACCAGGTACCCCTGAAGTTCAGCACCAATCTAGCCACTCTGGCCCAGTATCCCGAGGCCACCAGCGACGTCGACCCGGCAGACGTCGCCTTCTTGAAACAATACGGCTGGACTGTTTTTTATAAAATCAAGAGTTATACAGGCGGTCTGCCGGATACATTCCAGCATGAATCCGGGGAATATCCGGTATCCCTTTACTATGCCTATAATAACGAGTTGAGTAAGGACGTCGGCCTGGATCTGACACCCTACCTGGGGAAAAACGTCCAGATTAACCTCTACAAGCTGGAAGAGCCCCTGCCGGCTTTTATGAAACCGCGCCAGGATGCCAGCCGGGCTGTAATCGTCAGGGACGGCGACAAAATAGTCGGTGCCTGGCTGGACGCTGGCCGTCACGATGCCTTTGCCTGCTCCTTAAAGGGTCGCCGGATGGAGGAGATCACCGGGAAAACCTGGGGGCAATGGGTGGACCAGTTTATCGACCACCATAATGAGCAGGAAAAGCTCATTAGCCAGATGACCCCGGAAAAGGTCATTGAGACTTACTACGAAGCTATCGATCATAAAGACCCGCGGACAGCCCATGCCTGTGAAACCAGGCGGCGCCTGGTTACTTACCTCTTTAAAAACATGGACAATAACCGTCTCTATAACTACTCCTATGCCACTAATGATGCCGATGAGATTAGTAACATCACCCGGGCCCGGGTCATCCGTATCCAACCCTACCAGGTCCCCGGGCCGGAGGATCCGAACATCAAGCGCTATGTCGTCGAGGTTGAGCTAAACGTCAGGCGGGTTATCACCTATGATAGCGGCCGCCAGATCCGCTTTTTCACCCTGCGCCGGGAGACGCCTACCACCGGCTGGCGCATTGATGACATCGGCACCGGTCCTTAAGACGCCCGCCCCTCCTGCTCCAGGCCCATTCCCACAGCTGTACAAGGCAGATAATCCTTGCCGGAGTCCCTCCGGGCTCTGAATTTTTATTCGGGATCTCAGACCATTGTGTCTTTTTTATACATTATACTTTAGTATTGACCATTAATATAGGTAGTGCTAGAGTAGTATGGGGTAGGGGGGTAGGTTGAATTTTTATCGAGGAGGATGAACTATGCCCAAGCAAACAGTTGATGGCAACACGGCAGCTGCCCATGTGGCTTACGCCATGTCTGAGGTGGCTACTATTTACCCGATCACGCCATCCTCGCCCATGGCCGAAATCGCCGATGAATGGGCCGCCCATGGCCGCAAGAACATTTTTGGCAAAACCCTGCAGGTAGCAGAGATGCAGTCGGAGGCTGGCGCCGCCGGGGCAGTCCACGGCTCCCTGGTAGCAGGCGCCCTGACGACTACCTTCACCGCTTCCCAGGGCTTATTATTGATGATCCCCAATATGTATAAAATTGCCGGCGAGTTACTACCCTGTGTCTTTCACGTAGCTGCGCGGGCCCTTTCTACCCATGCCCTGTCTATTTTTGGTGACCACGCCGATGTCATGGCCGCCAGGCAGACAGGCTTTGCCATGCTCTCCTCGGCTTCGGTACAGGAGGTTATGGACCTAGCCCTGGTAGCCCACCTGGCTACCCTGAAGGCCCGGGTGCCTTTTGTCCACTTCTTTGACGGCTTCCGGACCTCCCACGAAGTCCAAAAGATCGATCTTATTGAATATGAGGATATGGCCAAACTGGTGGACTGGGAGGCTATCCGCGCCTTCCGGCAGCGGGCCATGAACCCGGAACATCCCCACCAGCGGGGTACGGCCCAGAACCCGGATATCTATTTCCAGAGCCGCGAGGCGGCCAATCCCTACTACCTGGCTACGCCGGAGATCGTCGCCCGGGTGATGGAGCAGGTCGCCGGCCTGACGGGCCGTCATTATCACCTCTTTGATTATGCCGGTGCTCCGGATGCCGAGCGGGTTATCGTTTCCATGGGTTCTTCCTGTGACGTTATTGAAGAAACCGTTAACTATCTGGTCACCAAAGGCGAAAAGGTCGGCCTCATCAAGGTACGCCTCTTCCGTCCCTTCTCGGCCGAGCACTTCCTCCAGGTCCTGCCGGCTACCGTCAAGGGGATTGCCGTTCTCGACCGGACCAAGGAACCAGGCTCCCTGGGCGAGCCCCTCTATGAAGACGTCCAGACCGTCCTGGCCGAGAACGGTAGGGACATCCTGGTCGTCGGCGGCCGTTACGGCCTAGGTTCCAAGGAATTCAGCCCGTCCATGGCCAAGGCTGTTTTCGACAACCTGGCGGTGACCACGCCCAAGAACAAATTCACGGTAGGTATTACCGATGACGTCACCCATACGTCCCTGGAGATTAAGGAACACATCGACACGGCTCCCAAGGAAACCTTCCGTTGCAAATTCTTCGGCCTGGGTTCCGATGGTACGGTGGGCGCCAACAAGAACTCCATTAAGATTATCGGCGACCACACCGATATGTATGCCCAGGGATACTTCGTCTATGACTCCAAAAAGTCGGGTGGCGTTACTATCTCCCACCTACGTTTCGGCAAGCAGCCCATCCAGTCGGCTTATTTAATTGACCAGGCCGATCTAGTTGCCTGCCACAACCCTTCCTATGTGGGCCGCTACGACTTGCTGGAAGGGATTAAAACCGGTGGTATCTTCCTCCTGAACTCCACCTGGAGTGCCGGGGAGATGGACAGCCGCCTGCCGGCTGATATGAAACGCACCATTGCTACCAAAAAATTAAAGTTCTATAATATCGACGCGGTAAAGATCGCCCAGGAAATCGGCCTGGGTAGCCGGATCAACGTCATTATGCAGACAGCCTTCTTTAAGATCGCCAACGTCATTCCAGTGGATGATGCCATTAAATATATTAAGCAATCCATCGTTAAGACCTACGGCAAGAAAGGCGATAAAATCCTGAATATGAACTTTGCCGCCGTCGATCGTGCCCTGGAGGTCCTGGAAGAAATCAAATACCCGGCCAGCTGGGCCGACGCCGTGGATGAAGCGGCTGCTACCGTTGCCGCCGAGCCTGAATTTATCCAGAAGGTCCTGCGGCCCATGAACGCCTTGAAGGGCGATGAGCTGCCGGTCAGCACCTTTACCCCCGACGGGGTCTTCCCCCTGGGTACGACCAAATATGAAAAGCGGGGCATCGCCGTCAATATCCCCCAGTGGCAGCCGGAGAACTGCATCCAGTGCAACCAGTGCTCCCTGGTCTGCCCTCACGCTGCCATCCGGCCCTACCTGGCCCAACCAGCAGACCTGGCCGGAGCACCGGCGAGCTTTGTGACGAAGGATGCCATCGGTAAGGAAGCTGTCGGCCTCAAGTTCCGCATCCAGGTATCGCCCCTGGACTGCACCGGCTGCGGCAACTGTGCCGACGTCTGCCCGGCCAAGGTCAAGGCCCTGACCATGGTACCCCTGGAAGAAGTGGCGGCCGTCGAAGAGGCTAACTACAACTTTGCCGACCAGCTACCTGAGGTCAAGGTCAACTTCAACCCGGCCACCGTCAAAGGCAGCCAATTCCGCCAGCCTCTACTGGAGTTCTCCGGGGCCTGCGCCGGTTGCGGCGAAACCCCTTATGTCAAACTCGTCACCCAGCTCTTTGGTGACCGGATGATTATTGCCAATGCCACCGGGTGCTCATCCATCTGGGGCGGCAGCGCACCGGCCTGCCCCTACACTGTCAACCGCCAGGGCCATGGCCCGGCCTGGGCCAGCTCCCTCTTTGAGGACAACGCCGAGTTTGGTTACGGCATGAGCCTGGCTGTAGCTAAACGCCAGGACGAGCTGGCCACGGCCATCAGCAAGGCCATGGAGGCTCCTGTTAGTGCCGACTTCAAAGCCGCCTGCGAGGGCTGGCTGGCCGGCAAGGACGACGCCGATCGTTCCCGGGAGTATGGTGATAAAATTAAGGCCCTCCTGCCGGCTGAGATCGGCCAGGCCAGCGGCGGGCTGAAGGACTTGCTCCTGGACATCGACCGCCAGCAGGACTACCTGACCAAGAAATCCATCTGGATCATCGGCGGTGATGGCTGGGCCTACGACATTGGTTACGGCGGTCTGGACCACGTCCTGGCCAGCGGGGCCAACGTCAACATCCTGGTCCTGGACACCGAGGTTTATTCCAATACCGGCGGCCAGTCCTCTAAAGCCACCCAGACGGCTGCCATCGCCCGCTTCGCTGCCGGCGGTAAATTCACGAAGAAAAAGGACCTGGGCCTCATGGCCATGTCCTATGGTTACGTCTATGTAGCCTCGGTGGCCATGGGCGCCAACCACAGCCAGTTAATCAAAGCCCTGGTTGAGGCTGAGAAATACGACGGTCCTTCCCTGGTAATCGCTTATGCTCCGTGTATTAACCACGGGATCAATATGAGCCATAGCCAGCGGGAAGCCAAAAAAGCGGTCGAAGCCGGCTACTGGCCCCTCTACCGCTTCAACCCGCAGCTGGCGGAAGCGGGCCAGAACCCCTTCATCCTCGATTCCAAGGTGCCGACTGCCAGTTTCCGGGACTTCCTGATGGGTGAGATTCGCTACACCGCCTTGAAGAAGGAATTTCCAGATAAGGCCGAGGAACTCTACGCTAAGGCCGAGGCCGACGCGAAGGCCCGGCTGGAGCAATACAAGAAGCTGGCCGAAGGGTAATACCGGAGGCGCTGGAAGGCCAGGAGCGTTAACTCCTGGCCTTTATTTTACCCCCTGAGTTCCCAGATACGCGGGTCTTCCAGGCCCAGGCGCCAGACGCCGATACCGGTCAGGTTGTACTCCTGGACCAGCCTCAGGCGGACGCTAAAGCTGCGCACGTCCTCAAACCAGACCACATGGGGCGTATTATCCTCGACATAGCTAAAAGTCGATTCCTGGGCGTTAGGGTCGTAGTAGATACTGACCCCGACCCGTCGGGCCAGGTCCTGGACCTGGCTGTAAGATAGGGTTACCGGTACCCGGGCACCCTCAGCCCAGTCATAGCCATAAACGGCCATGCCCAGGCGGATCTTACCCCGGGAGATTACCGTCACGGCATAATCCAGCACCTGACGGATGAAGCCTGTCGAAGCTATGGGGCCAGGACTGGCGAAATGCTCGTCGTAGGCCAGGATGTAGACCTGATCGCTGGCCGCGGCCAGCTCCGAGTAGCTGAAGGCCCCGGAAAAAGGATGACGGGGATTATCCCCCAGTTCCGCCGGAACGGAGATGGTGGTTAAGAAACCAGCCGACCGGAGGGCCTGCCCCAGCTGGTTCATAAACTGGGTCAGGTAGGGCCGATCCTCCGGCGGGACGAACTCAAAGTCGATGTTCACCCCGGTAAAGCCCCAGCGGTACATCAGGTTCAAGATGCTCTGGACCAGGGCCTGGCGCAACCCGGCCGTGGTTAGTAATCTGTGAATTAGAGGGCCGTACTGGGGGCTGGAGTAGTTATGGACAATGGCCAGCACTGGCAGGTTATAGCTCCGGATGGCTGCCAGGCCCCCGGCATCGGCCTGGTCCACCAGACCCCCTGCTTCAGTGACGCCGAACCAAAAGGGCAGGATATAACGCAGCCGGCCACCGTGGTTGCGCAGGGAGGCCAGCCCGGACGGATCGGGGACATAATACCAGTTGTTCTCCAGTTGCCGCTCCTGCAGGGTCAAGTTAACCCCTCCCGGAGAATGGTTTTATTAACCATAATATGGCTGGGAGAGCAGTACGGTTCTCATAAAAAAAACAGAAGGCGTAAACCTCCTGGTAACACCTCTTTCCTCCAACCCGATTTAACGCCTGACTTTCTGGATACCCAGGGACTTTTCCAGATCAATAATATGCTCCTGTTCTACCAGGGCTATCTCCCGGATAACCTGGGCGACATCGTAGAGTTTCAGGGTTTCCAGTTGTTCAATGCGCTGGAGATAACGGTTCAAAGCGTCATATTCAGCCTGGAGATCCTGGCGAAGCATCTCCACGTTACTAAGGGAGGTCTTGATCTCCTGGACACTAACCGTCGGGAATCCCCCCAGGTACTGGATCTTATCGCTAATTCTCACAGCGTGCTCGTGCTCGGCCTGGGCATGCTGAAGTTCCTCATCGATAATGGCGAAGTACTCCGGCCCGATCAGCAGGCTGGCGTGCTGGATATACTGAATCATGGCGGCGTATTCCCAGGAGAGATCCAGGTTCAGCAGGTTAATTATCTGGTCAATATTCATCAGGCGCACCTCCAGGTTAGTCTTTACTACATCATATTACCTAGCCTGGAAAGTGTGCCCACAACGGTATGCTGATGATCCCTTTTATCCCTGACTACCCGTACTTATAGAGAATACCGAAACCGCCGCGGGGGTTGCGCCAGTCGATATTATCATGGGCGCAGCCATAACGGCAGGTGCCGCATTCCACGCAGCCTTCATAGGCGGTCTCAATACGCTCCTCCTGCTCATTCCAGACGTAAACCCGGGCCGGGCAGATAGAGGTACAAGGCTTGCCCTCACAGCGGCGGCAGACCTCCCGATCCTTAATACGCAGGTGCGGGTGTTTGTCTGTCTGGTAGCGGTTGAGAAAGAGTTTATCCTCCAGGCGCATCAGCCCATCACCCTCCAGAGGTTATAGAGATCACGGGCAATCTGGAAACGACTGCGTGCGGCGGTTACTTCTCGCAAGATGCGGTTCTGCTTCTCGCGTTTGGGGACATTATCGACTGTCAGAAACTCCCGGGCGGCCCGGGAGAGGAGCTCCGGGTACAGAGTAAAGAAATTTGGGTTTTGATCAAAAAAGAAGGGCGCCCGCTGATATTTACGTAAGTCTTGTAGGACAAAGCTCTCCTCCAGGGCCTGGCGGTAGGGGGCCAGGTTGGCCGCGCTATAGTCCCCTTTCTTCCTGGCGGCCAGGATGGTCCGGGCCGCCAGCAGGCCCGAGGTTAGGGCCAGGTTGGCACCCTCCCGGTGGATGCCGTTGACCAGCATGGCGGCATCGCCGGCCACCAGGACGCCGTTGCCATAGAGCCGGGGTACGGCCTGGTAACCCCCTTCGGGGATGAGATGGCCCTGGTATTCCTTGCTCTCGCCCCCGGCCAGCAGGGTGCGGACCATGGGGTGGGACTTGAGGTGCTCCAGGAGGTCGTTAGGGTTCAAACGGCGGCGCACCAGGCTGGACAGAAGGACACCCACCCCTACGGAGAGGGAGTCTTTATTAGTATAGATAAAGGCGGTACCCATCATGCCCTTGGTGGCTTCCCCCAGGAGTTCAATGGTGCAGCCCTGGCCCTCTTCCAGGTTGAAGCGGTCCTCGATCTTCTCCCGGGGAAGGGCAATTATTTCCTTCACCGCCACGGCCAGCTGGTTGGTGTTGATGCCGTCACGCTTTAGCCCGGCCTGCTGGGTTAAGAGGGAGTTGACCCCTTCGGCGAGGATGACCACCTCCGCCCGGACATCGCCCCCTTCCCGGCCGGCCCGGACCCCGACGACCCGGTCCCCCTCCCAGAGGAGGTCTTCAATGACCGTTTCATTGATCAACAGCACCCCGGCGGCTACAGCCTGCTCCGCCAGCCAGCGGTCAAACCGGGCCCGCAGAACGGTAAAGGCGTTATAGGGTTCGCCGGCAAAGACCCGATCCTTGTAACCCAGGGTCAGGGCCGCTTCTGCCGTGAGGAGCCACAAGCGCTGTTCCACCACCGGTCGTTCCAGGGGGGCCTGGTGATAAAACCCGGGAACTACAGTTTCTGTAGGGTGACGATAAAGGACGCCCCCCATGACATTTTTACTGCCAGGGTGTTCCCCGCGTTCAAAGATAATGACCTCTACCCCAGCCCGGGCCAGGGTTAGGGCCGCCGCCAGGCCGGCCGGTCCCGCGCCGACAACTGCGACCTCAAACCTTTCAGCCATCCCCATTCATCTCCATAGATATTATCCCCACCCATAGCCGCTCTCGCGCCGCGGCTTCGCTGGTCCCCTGTAGGGCTCCGCGGTAACGAAATTCCGCCCCGCCGGTTCAAGCCGGGCCCCCGCCCAGCTGCCGCCGGAACTCCTCCGTCAGGGCAGGTACTACCTCCAAGAAGTCACCGACAATACCATAGGTGGCCACCTTAAAAATGGGGGCCTCCGGGTCCTTATTGATCGCCACAATCACGTCGGCAGTCTGCATGCCGACCAGGTGCTGGATGGCCCCGGAAATACCAATGGCGAAATAGACCTTCGGCCGGACGGTGGTTCCCGTCTGGCCCACCTGGTACCCGGGTGGTAGCCAGCCGGACTCCACCGCCGCCCGGGAGGCTCCCAGGGTGCCCCCCAGGACGCCGGCCAGCTCTTCCAGAAGGCGCAGGTTTTCTCTGGATCCCAACCCCCGGCCGCCGGCCACGATAATCTCGGCCCGGTCCAGGTAGACAGCCTTCCCAGGCTCGGCGATAATCTCTACTACCTGAACCCCGGCCTCTACCCCCACGAAAGGTACAGTCACCCGCACCAGCTCCCCCTGGCGGCCCTCCTGGCGGGAGGGTAGGGGCATGACCCGCGGCCGGACAGTGGCCATCTGGGGCCGGCGGTGGCGGCAAAGGATGGTGGCCATGACATTGCCGCCGAAGGCTGGCCGGGTCTGCTCCAGCAAACGGGTTTCAGGGTCAATATGCAGCCCGGTGCAATCGGCCGTTAGCCCGGTCTCCAGGGCCGTGGCTACCGCTCCAGAGAGGTCCCGGCCCAGGCTGGTGGCCCCCAGGAGAAGGATCTCCGGTTTATACCTGTTGACTAGCTCCACCAGTGCCCGGGCATAGGGAGTGGTGCGGTAGGGTCCCAGGACGGGGTCTTCCACCAGGTAGACCCTGTCGGCACCAAAGGCCCAGGCTTCATTAACCAGGCCGGCCACCTCCCGGCCCAGCAGGACACCGGCGAGTTCCACGTCCAGGGCGTCGGCCAGCTGCCGCCCAACCCCCAGCAGCTCCCAGGAGACCGGGGCCGGCTCACCGTTGACCTGTTCGATAAAAACCCAAACACCGCGATATTCGCCATTGGCGCTTGCCGTCAGTTCACGTCAGCTCCTTCCTTTACTGATCCGCTACGATCTTCGTCGGGACCAGTTTGGCCACCAGGGTGGCCGCCGCCTGGCGGGGGTCGCCGGGGATAATCTCCCCACCCGGTCGTTCCGGTGGGGCAAAGATACGCCGGACAGAGGTGGGCGAACCCTTCAGACCCATATGCGCCGGGTCGACGGCCAGGTTATCCTTGTTCCAGCCGACGATCTCCGCCCGGGCGGCCTGGATCAATGCCGGCAGGGAAGCATAACGCAGTTCATTTAAGTCTTTGACCACCGTTAACAGGGCGGGCAGGCGGCCGCGGACAACCTCCCGTTTCCCCTCCAGCTTGCGCTGGACCTGGATCTGCCGCCCCTCCAGGTCTACCCTGTCAATGGCCATGACGTAGGTCAGCTGGGTGAACCCCAGGCGAGTGGCAATACCCGGCCCGACCTGGGCCGTGTCACCATCGATGGCCTGTTTGCCGCAGAAGACCAGATCCACCGGGGTCTCCCGGTCGATGGCTCTAATGGCCGCCGCCAGGATATAGCTGGTAGCCAGGGTATCAGAACCGGCAAAGGCCCGATCGCTCAGGAGGATGGCTCGATCGACACCCATCCCCAGGGCGCGCCGCAGGACCTCAGTGGCCTGGGGCGGACCCATGGACAGGGCCGTTACCCGGCCGTCATACCTTTCCTTCAGTTGAACCGCTGCCTCAACAGCATGGGCGTCAAAGGGATTGATAATGGCCGGTATGCCGGCCCGGACCAGGGTATTGGTGCGGGGATCGATGTGTACCTCCGTCGTATCCGGCACCTGCTTGACGCAGACTACCATCTCCAACAAAAAACCCCACCCCCTTTGCTAGTATGGGGCAGGGTTGCTGTAGCTATGCACTTCATAGGGGCGGGATGCTGCCGCTCAGTCATTATTCCAGCCGGTAACTGTCCGGGCTACAAAAAAGGTTACCAGGTAAACAGTAACCCCTTAAAGTTTAGCGCCAAGCTTTTTATCGCCACAATCGCCTTCCACCATTAGTTCCACCGTATTAGTAAGAACGTCGGTATAACTGAAGGAGATACGGCGTTCCGGACTTTTCTGCTCTTCCAGGCGAATAATAAAGATATTAGGATAAGTCTTTTCCAAGACCCCGGTCCGTTCTAGGATCTTTTTGCGGCCTCGGTTGGCCCGTAGTTTTACCTTTTGACCAACGCGGGATTCCAGGTCTTCCCTGATGGTTGCCAGTACTTCCTTTCCCTTCAAATAAGACCACCCTCTTTCCGCGTATACCTTATTATACCGCGGAACGAGGTTAATGTCAAATTATCAAGTTATTTTACTAAAGCCAGAGGCCAATTGTCAAGGGGAATAATGGTATAATAACACCATTGCACCAGGGATTTTTTTAATAGGGCGAGCTGGGATACCCAAGACGCAGTTTACCTTTAATCTCTACTCCACCCACACCTTCGGTACCGGTAATAGTATCTTTAATTATTTCCGCTGGGGCCATAGTCTTCTCAATGGAGGTGTAGGCTACCCGCTCGACAATAAAAACGGGGTCGTAGGCGTGGATTAAAACCCGCAAGGGGGAACTGGCGAAGGTTGCTCCGGCCTTCAACAGGGCTTCATAATGAGACTGGCAGGCACCGGCAAAGATCACCAGATCATCATGGCCGGGTCGTACCACCCGGGCTGCTTTGACTGCAGCCACAAAGTGTTTGGAATGCCGGTAGCTGTCCAGGTCGCCGAAGTCCTTCTTTTCCCGGACCAGGCCGTCGTGGCCTGTCAGGACCAGGATATCCGGGGTATGATCCTGTAACAGCTCTTTTACTTTACCTGCCTGCTGGTCTTCGGGAAGATAAATGCCGTGGGCCGGGACCTTCAGCTGCTCGTAGGCGTGGAGGCACTTATCCAGGTATTCTTCATCGCCATCCAGGTGTAGCACCCGGCCCGGAACCTCAAAAAAATCTCCCAGCGCCTCCTTATCCGCCGGTTTTTCCTTTATCGTTATTTCCTCACCGCGGGTAAGGAGAGCCGCCCTTTCCGCGGCCCGGCGCTGCAGGATCCGCCGGATACAACCGTTATGCCGTTGAATATCGTCGTGGCGATAGCGCAGCACCTCTTCTGCCGGTTGCAATTCCAGGTCTTCAATGGGAGCATCGGCCACCAATCGTACATCCAGGCCCCTTAAAATAGCCGTAGTCGTTCCCGCATCCGTGATCGTCAGGGCCTTGACTTTGAAAAATATATCCTTCTGATAGGATTTACGTGCCACGATATCACCCGGCTTGATTTGATCCACCCTGTTTCCCTCCCCCAAAATGAGATATGTGAGGTGAGAGGTGAGAGGTGGGAGGCTTGGCGAAACTGTCTGCGCCAGTTTCAGACTAAAGCTGGCCTGCCTCTCATCTCTCCCTTTTGCTGTTGGCGGTGTGCCCCCATGAGGGGCTAACCCGAAATGAAATATGACCTCTGATTATTCTATTTTATGTTGCGTTACCCGCAGGTGGTGAACGACAACTTTCGCCAATTCTCAAGCGCAGGAATAAAATATAGTGGAGTAAAACCGGCTGCAGAGGATGGTGAGAACTTGTTTGCCGCCGTCATCCCCGCCTGCAATGAAGCCGGGCGGCTGCTCAAGGTAATTAAAAACCTGTGGCCCCTGCCTCTGGGGCTTTTGATCCTGGTGCTCAACGGCTGCCAGGACGCCACCCTGGTTGAGGTTTTGACCCTGCCGGAACCGCGGATTAAGACTATCCTGTTCACCGAGACCCTGGGGCCGGATGTTCCCCGGGCTATCGGTAGCCTGTATGCCCTGGAGCAGGGGGCCAGGGGTGTCCTTTTTGTGGACGGTGATATGATAGGTAACATCGGCGCGACAATGCAGCGTCTCCTGGAAGCCCTGTCTGCAGGCACGGATCTGGCCCTTTGCAACTGCTACCCCGGACGCCAGCCCCGTTCTCCCCTGGCCGAAACAGTTCTTTGTTATCGTGGTTTGCTGAATAAGGAGCTGGGATTTTGGCCCAGCATCAGTGATGCTACCCCTTCCCACGGGCCCCACGCTATCTCCCGCCGCTTACTCCTGAACATACCCCCGGTTGACCTGGTCGTACCTCCCTTGATCCTGGTCCATGCTCGCCGTACCGGCTGCCGGGTGGCTGTGGCCGTCGAGTTGGAACATATCTATCTGGGTTCACGCCAGCGCCCCCATCCCCATGCCCCTACCATGGCTACGACCCTCATTGGTGACTGTATCCAGGCCCTCAGGGTTGCCCGGGGCGAACCCCCCGGACGTTCCCTGGGCGGGTATAATTACCTGGGCTACGACCCCCTCCGCCGGCGCGACATCCTGGCCGAAGTTCTTTCTGGCCGGCGGCCCCTGGCCGTAATCTCTATTTACCATAATACACCATCCATGGCAACTATTTGGTAATGACGGATTATGTTAATTAAAGTTATAATAGAGGTAAGCTGTATGGCCTGTCCTGGTAAGATAAAAAAGTTTAAGGAGTTGATGGCAATAATTAGGCAAGACCATACCCGCTGGCGGTTGTTTCTATTGGTTACCTTCCTGTTAACCGGACTCCTGGCCTTCGCCGGTACAGCCGCCGCAGCAACTTATACCGTCCAACCCGGTGATACCCTATACCTCATAGGCCAGCGCTTCGGCATCAGCGCCTGGGAATTACAGAAAGACAACAATCTGGACAGCACCTGGATCTATCCGGGACAAACCCTCTGGGTTCCCGACCAGGGCAGCAGTACTTATGTCGTCCAGCCCGGCGATACCCTTTTCCTCATCGGCCAGCGTTATGGCCTATCGGCCAGCCAGTTGATGGCGGCCAATGGCTTATCCAGTGATGTTATTTATCCCGGCCAGACCCTCCGCCTGCCTGGTGGGAGCCCGGCACCCACAGCTTCCAGGGGTACAAGCCCCGGCTATAACTCCAGCGACCTGGATTTGCTGGCCCACCTGGTCTATGGCGAAGCCCGGGGTGAGCCCTATGCCGGGCAGGTAGCCGTAGCCGCCGTGGCTATTAACCGTACCCGGGACGGCCGTTTCCCGACGACCATTAAGGGGGTTATTTATGACGTCGACGCCTTTACCTCGGTGAGCGACGGTCAATTCTACCTCGATCCCGACGCTACGGCCTACAAGGCAGCCCGGGAGGCCCTGCGGGGGTACGACCCCAGTGGCGGTGCCCTTTATTTCTGGAATCCGGCCGAAGTGCCGGCCGGCTCCTGGGTCTGGACGCGAACCATAATTACCACTATCGGTAACCATGTCTTTGCCCGCTAGGCAAATTACTACTCTCACAGGACGCCAGCAGCGGATGCCAACGGAAACGCGGTAGTCCCACCTCCATTTCCCCATGGGTAGCCACCGGACCCGTAAAGGAGAAGCGGCCCGTACCCCGGGCCGCTTCTCCTTTCCACGTTACATAATACTGCGCTCCTGGTAATGACTAATATCCTTCTCCTGCCGGACCTCCCCCCCTGATTCCAGCCAGAGATTCCCGGCGGTGCCTTCTGGTAATCCCTAAACGCTCTTGGTGTATTTGTCGGCTACCTTGGAGGCGCCGCAGGAGTAAGGTTTGATCTTGGCGGCAAAACCGCTGCCCACCACCATGCCGACTATCTCCCGGATTAACTCTTTTGTTTCGCCGTTAGGGCCGATATCCAGGTGAATCTCCAGGTTCAGGTCGGCATGGCCGTTGGCCGCCAGCTTCTGGGCGATGAAGCTGGCCGTCTCCAGGCTGAGGGCCGTTTCGTAAAAGATCTTCTGGCGCAGGGAGCTAATCTTGCGCTGGTACTTTTTCCGGTAGTAATAACGGGCCCCCCGGCCCACCTGGTGCACAATGACGGCCGTGACGAAACAGGTACGTACCCGGGCCTGGGAATCCGAACCGATGATGATTTTATAATTGGCCTCCGGGTTAGCATCAACGAACTGCATCATATCAATGAACATCTCGTCTTCCGTCAGGCGACCCCGGGTAGGACTGGTAAAATACACTGGTTCCACCTTCTTCCCTTTCTTGCTGGAGCTATTACTGCCACGCCTGGCTGATCCTGGCGAATTCCGCCAGGGTCAGAGTTTCTCCCCGGCGCCGGGGGTCAATGCCGGCCCGGGCCAGGATCCTGGTTAGATCCGCCTTCTCCCGTTCCAGGCTGCCCAGGGCATTGAGGATGGTCTTGCGCCGCTGGTTAAAGGCGGCCCGAATTAGCCGGAAAAAGAGGTCCTCATCCGCCACCGCCACCGGTGGCCGGGTCCGGCGGGTCAATTTAAGGACCAGGGAATCTACCTCCGGCCGGGGGTAAAATACCGTCCGGGGAACCCTGAGGGCGATGGCCGGCTCCGTATAATACTGCACGGCTACGCTTAAAGCCCCATATTCCTTACCTCCGGGCCGGGCCAGCAGGCGGTAACCCACCTCGGCCTGGACCATGAGTACCATTAATGCAATCCGGAACTCGCCGGTCAATAAGTGCAGCAGGATCGGGGTAGTTATATAATAAGGAAGGTTGGCCACGACTTTATATGTGGGCAACCTTCCCTCTTGAATTCCCAAAGATTCAGCGACCAGGTGATCGAAGTTAAGCTTCAGGGCATCACCGGCCACCAGGCGAACGTTAACCTTACCGGCCAGGGTTTCCGTCAGGGTGGCGAGCAATTCCCGGTCGATTTCTATAGCTATTACCCGGCCGGCCCTGGCCGCCAGTTCCTGGGTCAGCGCCCCCAGGCCGGGACCGATTTCCACAACAGTATCACCAGGGCCTAGTTCGGCGGCCTGGGCGATTTTGCGAACGATATTAGCGTCGACGAGAAAATTCTGGCCACGGGATTTACGTGGGACCAGCCCCTTTTCCCGGACCAGCGCCAGGGTTCGCCCCGGCGTGGCTACAGAATCCACCCTGATCCCTCCGCATGTATTATACTACATCCGGGGCTGCGGTACAAATATAACTGTCCCCTGATAAGGCAAAACCACCCCGCGCGGGGTGGTTTTGCCCGTTAGCCTTATTTGCCCTGGTAGTATTATCAACGCAGGATATAGACCCTTACCCGACGGACGCCCCAGCGGTAGGTATCCGCCTCGGTATCTAAAAAGACATCAATGCGGTCGCCCTTGATGGCACTGCCGATATCCTGGGCAATGCCGAAACCATAGCCTTCCACGTAGAGACGCGTACCCAGGGGGACTACCGCCGGGTCTACGGCGACAGTCCCTACCCGGGGATAGGCACCGCTGGCCGTAGCGGCGCCGGAGTGGGTGTAAGCCGTAGCCGTGGCCCAGAAAACGCGTTCAAACTGAAACGTACGCCCCTCACGGGAGGCCGTATCTATAGTGCCAACGGCAATTACCTCCGGTACGGGCTCTTTAATTGTTTCCGAGGACACCAGTTCCCGGTTCACCTCCTGGCCGTCTTCCATGGTGATCCGGTAGGTCTCCCGTTGCAGGCCCTTTTCCCCCTTTTGCACCAGGCTGATGGTGCCCTTTTCCCGCTGCGGGTCGGGGCGGCGCTCCACCCGGTAAGGGATCTCTTTATCGATACTCTCGGTTTTGGTGGTTACCCGAATTACCTTGATGGTATCCCCGGCGCCAACGGTTGCGTTGGGATCCGGCGTTACTTTATCGCCGGGGTTCAGGTTGACTCCTGCCTTTTTCAGGACAACGGCTACTGGAGCCGGGGGCGTTAAAACCTCCTGCTCCCGCCCTTCGACGCTTATTTTAATTGACACGGCCCGTTGCACGGTGATGACTATATCTTTCGTTACCGGTGCCTCCAGGGCCGGGGTTACTACGTCCTCTGCCCCCAGGGTGATATGTTTTTCTTCCAGCAGCCGGGCGACCGTCGGAGCAAAGGTCCGGGTGACAATCTTTTGTCCGTCTACCTCCACGACTGCCCGTTTCCAGGCGTAAGTTACTACGCCCCACCCGGTGCCGGTAAGAAGCAGCAGTGCTGCCATCAGAATCCAGAGCCAGGGCCGGCGGCGCCCCCGGGCGTGTTTTTGACGCCACTTATCAATCCAACCGTCCATGGGTCACCTCCTGAATAAATAAAGCTAGCTTCTCCCCTTAACATGATATAAATATTTCGACGCGGGGGTAAGATTTTCCTGCCCCCGCATCTGGAAACTTTTGTCTAGTTTTCGAGAATCCGGACAGTTACCGGTCGCCGGCCCCACTGGATGGCCTCATTTTCACTATCCATAAAAAGATCAATGCGGTTACCTTTAATCAGGCCCCCGGTATCCTGGGCCACGGCATAACCGTAGCCCTCCACATAGAGCCTGGTGCCCAGGGGTATAACCCGCGGGTCTACAGCGACAATGCCCCGGTAGGGCCAGATACCTGTTGCCGTCCGGTTACCCGTATGGGTGTAGGCCGTTGCCACCACTTTAATAGTTTCTCCGGCCCGGGCGGCAACCGCAGGATAGGCCCTGCTGCCGTAGGCTACTACTTTGGGCCGGGGCTGGACCTCGATCCAGGTGTCGACTAGCCGGCGCCCAATTTCTGCACCGTTTTCCCGAGTGACCAGGTATTTATAGTAACGCACCCCGGGTTGCCCCTCCTGGACCACCTTTTCCTGTCCGGGAGGCAGGTAATAATCCGGCCGGCGCACCACCCCTGGAGCTACCGGTTCCTGCTGTAACTCTATCGTATCCTCGACCCGGATTACCCGGATGTACTGGTAGCGATCAGCACTGCCCAGGTTGCTCTCCACCCGGTCCCGGGGACCCAGAGTGATCCCGGCCCCGGCCAGGACTCCGGCTACTGCCGGCGACGGTGCCCCTGACCAGAGGTTTTGTCCGGCGATCTCCACCTGTACTGGCATACCCCCGGCCATGGTCAACTTCAAGCCGGGCCAGAACCAGCCGCCGGGCAGGGGCAGAAGCCAATCTCCCAGTTGCAGCTGCCCCTCCTCCAGGCCCCGGCTGTCGCCAAATAGCCAGTTATTGGTGCTTACCTGCCGTGCCTGGCCGTCAGCATAGATATCTACCCGGTTGCTGGTCCAACCAACCAGGAGCAGGGCTTGCAGCCCTGCCAGTAGGCAGAATAAGATTGCCAACTTGCACCCCCGGCCGGCTGGGCACCGGCCGGAAGGCGGTCGCAGCGGAAACATGGCTTCACTCCTTCCAATATACACCAACTATAGTCTTAGCAGAATATTTAGGTTTTATACCCTGGCTGCTGCCAATTAAAAAGCCCGCCCCTTGAGTAAAGGGACGGGTTGGTGGAATAGTCGCCAGTTATACCTTTGTAAATAACGAATGTAAATAACGAAGCAAAAATAAAACCCTTGTCACATCCCAAACAACCTTCTAGCGTTGGTGGTGGTAGCAATGGCTATCTCTGCCGCCGTTTGGCCCCGGGCGGCGGCCAGGGCTACAGTTATCAGGCTTACGTAAGCCGGTTCGTTGCGGTGGCCGCGGTGGGGTTCCGGGGTCAGGTAGGGGCAGTCGGTCTCGATAAGCAATCGTTCCAGGGGCACCCGGGCGGCTATGGCCCGCTGCTTAACGGCGTTTTTAAAGGTCACCGGCCCGGCAAAGGAGATATAAAAGCCCAGTTCCAGGCACTCACGGGCCATCTCCCATCTGCCGGAAAAGCAGTGGAGAACGCCGCCGGCCGGCAGGGGGGCGGCCTTTTTTAACAGGCGCAGGGTATCCTCGTGGGCGTCCCGGTCGTGGATAATCACCGGTAAGCGTAATTCCCGGGCCAGGTCCAGGTGCCAGCGAAAGACCTCCTGCTGGCGCTGGCGGGGGGAGAGGTTGCGGTAGTAATCCAGCCCCGTCTCGCCAATAGCCACCACCCGGCCGTCCCGAGCCAGGCCGCGAATAGTTGCTTCCGCTGCCGCATCAAAGCCCAGGGCATTGTGGGGATGGACGGCCACGGCAGCATGGATATAATTCCGGCTATGGGCCTGTTCCACGGCCCGGCGGGAGGAGGGCACGTCGTAGCCGACGTTGACCAGCCCTACCACCCCGGCCTCCTCCAGGCGGGCCAGCACCTCATCCAGGTCGCCGGCAAAGGCCGGGTCATTCAAATGCGCGTGGGAATCGATGAGTGCCATCATTTTCAACTGCGCCGGCCTAGCGCACCTGGGCGCCGTCTTTAATGGCCCGCTCCGGGGTTACCAGGCTTAAAGACTCGTCGTCTACGGCCGCCAGGACCATCCCCTGGGAAACAATGCCCCGCAGTTTCGCTGGCTTCAGGTTGGCGACTACGACTACCTTTTTACCCACCAGTTCCTCCGGCTGGTAGTACCGGGCGATGCCGGCCACGATAGTCCGCTCCTCATCCCCAATCCGGACCTGGAGTTTTAAGAGCTTATCGGCATTGGCCACCTTTTCGGCGGCCAGGACTAGGGCTACCCGTAGTTTAATCCGGCTGAACTCCTCGATGGTAATTTCCTCTACCTCTGGTCCGGCGCCAGCCGTTCCCGTAGCTGTAGGTGCTGCCTTTATTGGTTCCGCTTTTGCTGGTTCTATCTTCTCCGTCACCGGTACTTCTCCTTCCCCTTCCTTTAAATCGATCCGGGGGAAGAGGGCCTCCCCCCGCTTGACCCTGGTACCTGCAGGTATACCGCCCCAGGATGCCAGGCTCTCCCAGGTGCGGGCCGCCGGGACGTCCGCCAATCCCAGCTGCTGCCACACCCGGCCGGGGATGCCGGGCATAAAAGGACCGACCATAATCGTCGCCTGGCGCACGGCCTCGGCCAGGTTATAAAGGACCGTCTGCAGGCGCGGTTTTTTCCGGGGGTCCCGGGCCAGGGCCCAAGGGGCCGTTTCTTCAATGTATTTATTGGCCCGGTTGACCAGACGCCAGATGGCGGCCAGGGCGCGGGCAAACTCATAGTGGTTCAGGGCAGCGTCCACCTCAGCCGGGATGGCTGCCGCCAGGGCGGTCAACTCCTCGTCCGGTGGTTCCGGCGCTGCCGGGGCCGCGATGATCCCGCCGTTAAACTTCTCGATCATGGCCGTCGTCCGGCTGAGGAGGTTGCCAAAGTCGTTGGCCAAGTCGGTATTGTAGCGGTTGACTAAGGCCTCTTCGCTGTAATAGCCGTCGGCACCATAGGGCATCTCCCGCAGGAGAAAATAACGGATGGCGTCGGCGCCATAGCGGTCAATGAGGACCAGGGGGTCGACGACATTACCCTTGGATTTCGACATCTTGCCGCCATCCACCAGCAGCCAGCCATGGCCGAAAACTTGGCGGGGCGGCTCGATCCCGGCGGCCATGAGGATAATGGGCCAGATGATGGTATGAAAGCGGACGATATCCTTGCCCACCAGGTGGACGTCCACCGGCCAGTACTTGCGGAAGAGATGGTCATCCCCTGTACCGTAGCCCAGGGCCGAGATGTAGTTGGTCAGGGCGTCGAACCATACATAGATGACGTGTTTGGGGTCCATGGGCACCGGGATGCCCCAGTCAAAGGTCGTCCGGGAGACGCAGAGGTCTTCCAGGCCGCCCTCGATAAAGCTGAGCATTTCATTGCGCCGGGTGGCGGGCTGAATAAAGTCGGGGTGATCCTTGATATACTGCAGCAAGCGGCCGGCGTATTTACTCATCCGGAAGAAGTAGCTCTCCTCCTGGACCAGTTCCACCGGGCGGCCGCAGTCGGGGCATTTGCCGTCCTGGAGCTGCCGTTCCATCCAAAAGGTCTCGCAGGGGGTGCAGTACCAGCCCTCGTAAGAAGATTTATAGATATCGCCCTGATCGTAGATCTTTTGTAACAAGGCCTGAACGACCCGCATATGGCGCGGCTCGGTGGTGCGAATAAAGTCGTTATAGGATATATTGAGGCGCCGCCAGAGCTCCTGGAAGGTGGCTACAATCCGGTCGACATACTGGATGGGTTCCAGGCCTGCCTCCCGGGCCTTGCGCTGGATCTTCTGGCCGTGTTCGTCCGAACCGGTGAGAAAATAGACGTCGTAACCCCGCAGGCGTTTGTAGCGGGCCAGGGTATCAGCCATGGTGGTCGTCAGGGCATGGCCGATATGCAGTTTATCGCTGGGATAATAGATAGGGGTGGTAACATAGAAAACCTTATCCCCCAAGTGGGTCGTCCCCTTTCGGCAATTTCAGGAGTATTATATTAAAAACGGGAGCAAGGTGTCAAGTTTTGCCTGTAATGGTGCGAGAATGCTATTTTTTTGTCCAAAATATGGTTGACGTTTACTGGAAGTATTGGTATCATATAGACAGGTTGTCGAAACATGTTGAAAGAGGGAGGGGAGAAAGCCATGATTAAATCCACAGGTATTGTCCGGAAAGTGGACGAGCTTGGCCGGGTGGTCATTCCCATCGAACTGCGCCGCACCCTGGGTATTGACGAACGCGACGCCCTGGAGATCTATGTCGATCATGAGAAGATCATCCTGAAAAAATATGAGCCAGCCTGCGTCTTCTGCGGTAACGCCGAGGATGTCGTCAACTTCCACGGCAAAAACGTCTGCCGCGAATGCCTGGAAGCCATGAGCGAGCAGGCTAAGGCCGTCTAACACGGCCGCCTAAAAGTAATTAAGGGTTACCGGGGGCACCGCGGGGTGCCCCTTATTTATTGTGGGCTTCACCCCTGCGTTGCTCCGCCTCCAGGCAGGCGCGGTAGATCTCCCGTCGCGACTGGCCGTACCGGCGGGCCACCTGCTTCATGGCCTCCTTGTGCTCCATGCCGCCGGCCACTAGTTCCGCCACCGCTAGCGCAGCTTGCTGGGGGTCATAGGCCGGCCGGGATGCCGGTGGCACCCCGGCGATCACCAGGGTAATCTCCCCCCGTGGTTGGTTGGCCTGGAAATAACTAGCGGCCTCTGGAAGGGTCCCCCGCCAGATAGTCTCAAACTTTTTCGTTAACTCCCGGGCTACAGCCACCTGCCTGGCACCAAGGGCACGCGCCAAATCAGCCAGGGTGACCGCCAGCCGGTGCGGCGCTTCATAAAGAATCAGGGTCCGTTCCTCAGCCGCCAGGATCGCCAGGCGCTCCCGACGTTCTTTACCGGCCCGGGGTAAGAAGCCCTCAAAAACAAAGCGGCCCGCCGGCAACCCGGAGGCCACCAGGGCCGTCAGGGCGGCACTGGCCCCCGGCACCGGTACCACCGTCAGGCCGGCGGTTATCACAGCCCGGACCAGCTCCTCGCCAGGGTCACTGATACCCGGCAGGCCAGCATCGGACACCAGGGCGATATCCTTACCCTCCCGCAACAACCCCAGCAGGTAAGGGGTTTTGGCGGCCAGGTTGTGGCGGTGGTAGCTGGTTAGGGGGGTATGGATAGCGTAGTGGGCCAGGAGCTCCCGGGTATGCCGGGTATCCTCGGCGGCAATCAGGTCCGCCTCCCGCAGCACCTTGAGGGCCCTGAAGGTGATATCCTCCAGGTTGCCAATGGGGGTGGCCACCAGGTAGAGACTAGCCATCAGGCAGTAGCCCCTTCTTTTCTAGGAAGCTCTGGCAAAAAAGGCACCCTTCCTGGCCCCGCACCCGGGCGAAATGGGGCGGGCAGACGTGATACCCTTCGTTGTAGAGGCGTACCAGCTGCTGATGCCCCCCCTCGCCGTCACCGGCAGACATGATGAGGGTGCGCAGGCGCTGGTTTTCTTCCTCCAGAGCCCGGGCCCGGGACTGCAGGCGCCGGACCTCCTTCAGGGCCTCGTTTAGCTGCCCCTCCAGCCCAGCCAGGGCTGCCAACAGCAGGCCCCCGGTATCTTCCGGTTGATTAATGCTCATGACACTCTCCTTCGATGGCTGCCAGGGAGAACTCCATAGCTCCCTGTTCGGGTATTTCCACAGTAACCTTTTCCTTAAGGATGTTAATCCCCGTCACCCGACCGCAGCCTGCCGGCGTCCGCACCGTAGCCCCGCAGTGGGGCAGGCGGCGCCGGGCGTCTTCATAAGCCTCATTTTCATAACGCAGGCAGCACATCAGCCGGCCGCAGAGGCCGGAGATTTTAGTAGGGTTTAACGATAAGTTCTGTTCCTTGGCCATGCGAATGGACACCGGGTCAAAGTCGCCCATAAAGGTGGCACAGCAGATGGGCCGGCCACAGCAGCCCAGGCCGCCCAGGATCTTGGCTTCATCCCGGACACCGATCTGGCGCAGCTCAATGCGGGTGCGGAAGATTGACGCCAGGTCTTTAACCAGTTCACGGAAGTCCACCCGGCCGTCGGCGGTGAAATAAAAGATAATCTTGCTGATGTCAAAGGTGAATTCCACATCGATTAGTTTCATGGGCAAGCCGTGTTCCTGGATCTTCTGCTGGCAGATGGCAAAGGCTTCTTTTTCCTTTTGGCGGTTGGTAGCCACCTGCTCCAGGTCAGCTGGGGTCGCCCGGCGGAGAACGGGACGCAAGGGCTGCACCACCTCGGTTTCTTCCACCTGCCGGGGGGTAATGACTACCTCCCCTAATTCCAGGCCCCGGGCTGTCTCGACGATTACCTGGTCCCCCTGCTGGAGTTCCATCTCTCCCGGGTCAAAATAGTAAACCTTACCGGTTTTTTTAAACCTTACCCCGACTACAGTAATGATGTTTAAACACCTCCCTGGGCGCAGAATTTAAACATTAATACTTCCAGGGCCAGGCGGCGGTTAGCGTTATGCTCCAAGGCCGCCAGGGTATCCTGGATGGCCTGGAAAGCGGCCCAGAGGCGGGCAGGCGTCAGGGCCGGAGCCGAGGGGGTGCCACGTTGTAATAATAGTCTTGCCGTCCCCGTCATCTGCCAAACCAGCTGGTCACGGCAGGCCAGGGCCATGCCCGCCAATACCGCCGGCAGTTCCTCCTCTTTTTCCAGCTCCGGTAAAACCTCAGTCATTATAACCTGCAAGTCAGCCATCACCAGCCGTTCCCAATAACGGCCGCCGACCGGGGCGACGGCCATTTTCCCTTCTAGATGCAGCTCCTGGCAGCGGGAGCGAATAGTCGGCAGCAGCCGGTCGGGTTGGGCTGCCAGGAGAAGGAGATAGGCGCCTTCCGGCGGCTCCTCGAGGGTTTTAAGCAGACAGTTGGCCGCCGCCTCGGTCATAGTGTCGGCTCCGGCCAGAACAGCTACCCTGGCCCCACCCTGGTAGGACTGCAGGGCCAGCCGGTCCTGGAGCTCCCGGATCTGGGCGATCTTCAAGCTGGCGCCGCTGGGTTCAATCAGATAGAAATCCGGGTGATTGCCGCCGGCCATCTGCCGGCAGGAGAGGCAGCGGCCGCAGGGTTCGCCATCCTGGCGGTTGCTGCAGTTCAGGACCGTGGCCAGGTAAAGGGCCTGGGAGCGGCGTTCCTCCTCACTGCCGCCTGCCAGGAGATAGGCATGGGCGAGTTTCCCGACCTGTAAGGCCTGGCGCAGCTGTTGGTGTACCTGCAAAGGCTTCCCTCCCCGAAATGAGATGTGAGAAGTGGGAGGTGAGAGGTGGGATGTTTGTAGAAACTGGCTATGCCAGTTTCAGATTAGAGCTATCCTGCCTTTCATTTCTCCCGTTCGCGGTGGCAGCTTGCCACCATGATTTGTTCCTCCGAAAATAGGGTTATACCAAAAATGGTTGTTAATGGTCGCCTTTCGCCTGTACCCGCCAGCCCTTCCCTAACCTTGCCTGCTGGCTGGGGCGTCAACACCCACAAGATGCTACCCTGCCAGCAAGCCGTCCAGAATCCCCTGGATCTCGGCCCAGACGGCCTCCGGGGAGCGGGTACCGTCGATCAGGCGAACGCGTCTGGGTTCGCGGCGGGCTAGTTCCAGGTAGCCCTGGCGTACCCGGCGGTGGAACTCCAGGTTTTCCTGTTCCATCCTGTCGGCACCCCCTGGCCGCCGCCTAAGGCCTATTTCCACCGGGACATCCAGGAGGAGGGTTAAATCCGGCTTCAGGTTGGCGGTGGCCAGGTTATTGATCTGCTCCACCAGTTGGGCCCCCAGCCGGCGGCCGTAACCCTGGTAGGCCAGGGTGGAATCCGCGAAGCGGTCGCAGAGAACGATCTTCCCCGCCGTCAAGGCCGGGCGAATCCGTTCGGCGACGTGCTGGGCCCGGGCCGCGGCGTAGAGGAGGATCTCCGCCCGGGGATCTACCGGGCCGTAACCCGGTTTCAGGAGCAGCTGGCGGATGGCTTCCGCCAGCCGGGTGCCCCCGGGTTCCCGGGTACGTTCTACGGACCGACCCCGCTTGGCCAGGTAAGCCGCCAGGTTGTCCATCTGGGTAGTCTTGCCAGCACCATCCGGCCCCTCCAGGGTGATAAATAGGCCTTTACTCATTGCAAAATTTACCCTTTCCTCCTTATTCATCTACCACCACTACCCGGCCAGCGGGGCCGCGTACTGCCTGCAGCCGGTCGAGGACAGCCGGCGTCATGACCTCTCCCGGTGCGACCAGGGCTATCCCCGGCGGGCAGGGGGCAATGAGTTCGGCGGCGATCCTGCCGGCGGCTTCTTTTAAGGGCAGCTCCCGGTGGGGGGCCAGCCAGGCTTCCCGGGGCGTTAGGGCCACCTCCGGTATCTCTGCGGGAGGCGCAAATTTCCTCCCGGATATTACCCCTCCGGCCGGCCGCGGCAGGGAGAGTAACGCTGTCAGGAGGGCTCCTATCTTTTCCTCCCCATCACCCGGGGTAATAATGAACAGAACATAGCCGGCTCCTGCCAGTTCAACCTCCTGGCCGGCCCGGCGCAGGGCGGCGGCTGCCGCCTGCCCGCTGCCCAGGGCCAGGGCCGTAACCGGTAGCACCAGGCGGGTGACATCCAGGCCGCTGGCTGCCGGCCCGGTAACCGCCGTTGCGGTCAGGGGCGGCAACCCGGCCTGGGCAAGCCTTTCCCTAACCGTCAAGGCCCTGGCCACGGCCCGGCCCCAGTCCTGACGACCCCGCTCCTCCGCCAGGAGACGGGCCAGATCCAGGGAAGCCATGAGGATATAGGAGGGGCTGGTAGTCTGAAGGAGGTTCAGGGCCGCCGCCACCCCGGCTGCCGGATCCTCCTCCCGCAGGTGGAGCATGGCCGCCTGGGTCAGGGCTCCCATGGTCTTGTGGGTACTCTGGACGACAAAGTCAGCCCCCAGGTCTAGGGGTGACAGCGGTAAAGCCGGATCCAGGCCAAAGTGGGCCCCGTGAGCGGCGTCGACCAGGACCGGCAGGCCCCGGTCGTGGGCCAGGGCCACCAGTTCCCCCGTCCGGGGGACAATTCCTTCATAGGTCGGGTGGACCAGGAGCAGGAGCCTGGCGCCGGGGTGCCCCTGCAGGGCCGCGGCCAGGCTGGCCGGGGGCACCCCCAGGGGCAGGCCCGGGGCCTCCAGCCAGGGAGTCTCCAGGTAAACCGGCCGGGCTCCACTCAAAATCAAAGCGTTAAAGACCGCCCGGTGGGCGTAACGGGGCAGTAAAACCTCATCTCCGGGACGGCAGGTAGCCAGGATGACGGCCATGAGGCCCACGCTGGCCCCGTTCACCAGGAAAAAGGTACGGGCTGCGCCATAGAAACGGGCGGCCCGCTCCTGGGCGGCGGCAATGGCCCCGGAGGGATGGGCCAGATTGTCCAATCCGGGAACCTCGGTCTGGTCCAGGGCCAGGGCCGGCCCCAGGAGCTCCCGCCACTCCGGCCAGGTGTAGGCGCCGTCTTTATGCCCCGGTGTATGCCAGGAGCCCATCCTTTGCTGGCGATAATTTAAAAGCGCCTCCCAGAGAGGCGCCTGCCCTTGGGTTTTCACCCTTCTATTGTAGCATACTTGCCGGCGGTACGAAACACCATCCCGTTAGCGCCCGGCACGCTGGACGCCGGCATGATCCACGTAATAGTCGCCTTTAATAATTAGCTGACCCACCGGCACCACCTGGTAGCCGTCGGCCTTCAGCTTATCCAGAAGCGGCCCCAGGACGTCGGCCGTATAACGGCCATTATTATGGAAGAGGACGATGGAGCCCGGTTTGATGCCCTTGACGACCCGGTTATAGATATCCGTGGCCGTCATCTGCTCCTGCCAGTCCAGGGAATCTACGTCCCACTGGATAGCCTGGTAGCCCATCCTTTCTACCGTCCGGATGACGGCATCGTTATAGTCGCCGAAAGGCGGCCGGAAAAGCTCTGCTTTATAGCCCGTCACTTCTGTAACCATCCGGCTGTTCTCCTGCAGTTCCTTTTCCATCTCCGCCTCACTCAAGGCGGTAAAATGGGGATGGGAGGCCGAGTGCAGGCCGATCTCATGGCCGTCGGCAGCTATTTGTTTGGCCACATCGGGGTACTTCTTGAGCCAGATATTGGTGAGAAAGAAGGTCGTCTTCACACCATGCTGCTTTAAGGTGGCCAGCAGTTTCGGAGTATACTCCGCCCCCCAGGTGGCGTCAAAGGAAAAGGCCACCTTTTTTTCCGTTGTGCCGACGCTATAGATGGGCAGCAGCCTGTTGGTACGACCCACCAGGGTCGCCAGGGGCTGGCGATCGGCCAGCCAGGCTCCCAGCAGGAGCCCCAGGAAAAACACAAGCACCGGGATCAGGACCCTGCCTATCCGGTGCCAGCGCCATAACAGGATCATCCCTTACACCCCCCAGGATAATCCTATTCCGTTACCGGCGGCTATATGAGAGCAAAGTCTTACCACCGTCCACCAATAATGGTAAAAGAAAACCCTCGCCGGAGGGGGAACGAGGGCGGGAATGGCCGACCTATCAATCGGCCTTGGCTTTATTCCGCACGAACCGGTTCTGGTAAGCCTGGTCAAGGAGCTGCATAACGTGGATGGCCCGGCCAGGAAGGTGGTGGACATCCAGGCCGTGGGCGAGTTGCATGAGGCAGGCCGGGCAGGAGGTGGCCAGGTACTCGGCCCCGGTCTTTTCAAAGTTGGCCATCTTGCGGGCCAGGATTTTACGGGAAAGTTCATAATGGGTGACGTTGTAAGAACCGGCCCCGCCGCAGCACCAGTCGGCCTCATTCATTTCTACGAATTTAACCCCCGGGATGCTCTTCAGGATCTCCCGCGGCTGTTCCTTAACCTTCAAGCCCCGCGAGGCATGGCAGGGATCATGGTAGGTAACGGTGGCGTTAACCGGTCCCATTTCTTTCTTATAACCCACCTCCACCAGGTACTGGGAGGCGTCCTTTATTTTAGCTGCCAGGGCTGCCGCCAGGGGGCCGTAGTGGGGGTCGTCCTGAAGGAGTTCGGCGTAGCTGTGGAGGCCGTGAGCGCAGGTGGCGCAGTCGGTGACCACCGCTTCTACTTCGTAGCGGCTAAAGGCATCCAGGTTTTCTTTGGCCAGCTTAAGCTGCATCTCCGTATCACCATAGGCCTCGTGGGGAATGCCGCAACAGTTAGAAGTTGGTACTACCACCTCGATATCATTCTCCTGGTAGACCCGCAAGGTAGCCTCGCCAACGGCGCTGAAAAAATTATTAATCATGCAGCCGGCAAAATAGGCGACCTTATGTCGTGGTTTCAAGGGTTTCTGCAAAAGCTGGGGCAAACGATCCCGCAGGGTCTTTTCCGGGATGGCCGGCAGTAACCCCTCGGCCTTACCCAAGGAACCCATCAGGTTGAGGAAACCGGTGTGGCGGGCCAGCCAGCGGGCACCGCTCCGCTGATAGAAACGCAGGGCTTTAGCTCCCAGGGTGAGGCGGCGCTGGTTGGCCAGCACCCCCCGCAGGGCCATGCGAATGGGGAAGGGCTGGCCGTTGGCCCGGGTAATCTCCGCCCGGGCGGCCTTTACCAGGGTATCTGTAATGACCGAGGAGGGGCAGGCCGCCACGCAGGCGCCGCAGAGGAGACAGGAGTAGATATGCTGGTTAATCTCAGGCTCTTTGGTGAGATCGAGTTTACCTTCCATCGATTGGCGCATCAAGCGGTTGCGTCCCCGGGCCAGGGAAAATTCTTCCCCTGTAGCCTTATAGGTGGGGCATACCTCTTCACAGAAACCGCATCTATTGCAACGAACGATATCCTCTTCCCGCTCGCGCAAGGTTTTTACCATGGCCTATTTCCTCCTCACCCTAAGAAACTGCCCTGGTATCCGTACTAACATAGGCCAGGACTTTACTGTTAGGGGTCATGATGCCCCTGGGATCAAAGGCCGCCTTGACCCGCTGCAAAAGCTCAAAGATGACCCGCCCCCTGGCTGCCACCCGGCGCCGAGTATAGCTCAAATCCCCGGTATTATCCAGCACCAGGTAACCGCCCAGGCTTTCCGCCAGGGAGGCCAGGCGGTCCACCAGTTCCCGGACACCGTCCAGATCCTTCGGTGCCTGATCGAGGAGGATATGCACGTGGCTGTTGCCGAAGTGAGCTACCAGGGCCGCCCCTTTGCGGTTCTGGTCCAATTCCGCCCTGGCTTTCGTTAAAAACTCAGCCAGAGCCGTAAAAGGCACTGCTGCACTGGCCAGGATAGCCCCCTTCTCGCCGGCGAACTGGGGCCAGAGCTGCCGCCGGGCCTGCCAGGCGACTGCTGCTTCATCCCCTTCCAGGATCCGGGCGTCTTTATACTTTTCCTTCAGGTAAGCCAGTTGGGCCTCCACCTGTTCCGTAAAACCGTTAAAGAGCGCCAGGACGCCCGGGCCTTGCCCGCCGGAATGGTAACCGGCCCGGTCCAGGACCTGCATGGCCACACCGTCCAGGAACTCCAGGGCGATGGCCAGGGTCTCGTTCCTGATGGTCCGGGCGGCGGCAATAGCCGTCTCCAGATCCTTGCAGGCCAGGAAAAAGGTCGCTTCCTTTTCCGGGATGGGCCGCAGCTTCAGGATGATCTTGGTGATAATCCCCAGGCTGCCCCAGGAACCGGCCAAAAAGCGCGTATTATCATAATCCTGGACGTTCTTTACCGTCTTGCCACCGGTGCGGATAATCTCGCCGGTGGGTAGCACGACCTCCAGGCCCAAAATATGGAACTTGGTGTCGCCGTAACCCAGCTTACTGGGACCGGAGGCGCTGGTAGCTACACAGCCGCCTACAGTACAGTTATCCGGTTCTACCGGTTCTACCGGCCAGTACAGGTTGTGGACCCGCAGGGCCTGCCGTAAATCTTTCAGGCTGAGGCCAGCTTCGACATCGGCCGTCATATTCTCATAATCATACTCCAGGATCTTGTTCATCAGGGTAAGGTTGATGGCCAGACCGCCATTAAAGGGCAGCAAGCCCCAGGGGGCCATGGTACCGGCACCCCAAGGAATAACCGGGAGCCCCTCCGCCGCAGCCAGCTTTACTACGGCAGCTACCTGCTGGCTGTCTTCGGGGAAAAGGACGGCATCAGGCAGGGCCTCGCCAAAACCATGTTGTCGCCGTACAGTCTCCTCCACCCGGCAGTTCTCGTGACCGACGATCTTTTCCAGGGCTGCAATAATCTCCTGCCGCATCTTCTCTAACCTCCTCAGGCCGCCGTTTCCGGAACGGTTTTACCGGCGTTTAAGGTGTCACTGGGATCGAAGGCCAGGCGTTCCCGGCGCAGGAACTGGAGCTCCTCCTGGCTAAAGGCCCAGGGGACAAAATCAAGCTTGGCCAGGCCGATGCCGTGTTCACCTGACAGGGTGCCCCCCATGTCCAGGGCGCTACGGAAAAGGGCTGCCCGGACCTTTTCCACCCTGGCCATCTCCTCTTTATTCCGCTCGTCAAATAATACCAGGGGGTGCAGGTTGCCGTCCCCAGCGTGGGCCAGCATACCAATGGGGACATGGTATTCCTCACTCAAGCGGCCGACTTCTTTGAGAATTAGCGGCAGCTTTGTCCGGGGTACGGTGGCGTCCTCCATATCGTAATTGGGGGCCAGGCGACCGATGGCCCCAATGGCCATCCGCCGCGCCGTCCAGAGGTTATCCCGTTCCCGGGCATTCTGGGCCAGCTTGATATCTGTTGCCCCGTTCTCGCGGCAGATGGCCATGATCTCCTCGGCCTGGCGATCCAGGCCAGCATCCCAGCCGTCGACTTCAATAAGGAGGATCGCCCCTGCCTTCGTGGGCAGGCCGATATGCAGCCAGTCTTCGACGGCATTAATGATCTTGTTATCCATGAGTTCCAGCGTACAGGGGATAATGCCGTGGGAGATGATGGCGGATACGGAGGTCCCGGCATCCTCCAGGGTATTGTAAGAGGCCAGCATGGTGCGGTTGGCCTTGGGCGCCGGGGTTAGTTTGCAGATAATCTTGGTGGCCACACCCAAGTTACCCTCTGAGCCGATAATAATGGCGTTGAGGTTGAGTTCCTGGGCGATAGGTTCCAATTTGCCCCCAATTTGGACAATTTCCCCGTCAGATAAGACCAGCTCCATACCGATAATGTGATCCTTGGTCAGGCCGTACTTGATGCCCCGCATGCCGCCGGAGTTTTCTCCCAGGTTGCCGCCCATGGTGGATACCTTTTGACTGGCCGGGTCCGGCATATAAACCAAACCATAAGGTGCCACAGCCTTCTGGAGTTCCATATTGGTGACACCTGGCTCGACCACTGCCACCCGGTTTTCGGGGTCAATCTCCAGAATACGGTTCATCTTGGTCATCACCAGGACAATGCCCCCGCGCTGGGGTACGGCACCACCGCTCAAACAGGTACCCCCACCCCGGGGGGTTACCGGGATCTTTTTAGTGCTAGCCAGTTTCAAAATAGCCGCTATCTCCTGGGGATTCTTAACATAGGTAATGACATCAGGCTGGCCGTAAACAAGGGAGGCGTCATACATGTAGGTATTTAGGGAAATTTTCGAGGTGAGGACATTTTCCTTGCCGACAATACTTACCAGTTCACCCAGGGTTGCTTGATCGATCATTCAGCCGTCTCCCCTTCCCCATTTAAAAAACATATCTTTCCAGGAAACCGCTTCGCCGGCGGTGAATGCGGTGAATAAGGTAGAAAGATTTGTTGCCGTCTGTTATCCAGACGGTGAGCAAAGGTTATAAAACCATATGTCGAAAAACGCCTGTCTTATGGCCTTACCAGTGCTTCTCTACCTCCCCTCTCCCCTTTGTTTCGTTACCCCCGCCATTGGCTATCCAAAATCATGAGAAACCAGTCACAATATATCCATGCTTAATAAAAAGTTTTAATATTGTCCTTTATGTATCTTCACTATACCACCGCCCGGTACTCCTGTCAATGCCTTTTCGGCAAATTGGTCTAATTGTCAGACCTGCCCGGTTATTATAGATCCCGGCCAGGCAGGCCGGGATCTGGGTGAACCTCAGGTTGTGCCACCCTGGACGATGTGTAACGCCGGGTTTTCTTCCTGGTCAGGCTGTTTCCCGGCAACGCGGCGCTCAATCCAGATGGCGGCATCGGGACAGACCAGCTGGCATTTCTTACAGGCAATGCAGGGCTTACCGTGGCCGGGCTCGACCACCGGCGTACCGAAGGCCCCCAGCTGTTTAGCCCAGCCGATGGTATCCACCGGGCATTTCTCGATACACAGCCCGCAGCCTTTACACAGGGCCGGGAAAAGATGAAAGATCCCCTTGCCGTTCTCGGTTACGATCGCCTTAAAGGCTACACTCATCACCCTCGCTCCTTCGAAAATAGGGTTCTGCCAAAAATGGTTGCTAATGTCATCCTGCTGCTAGGGTGAGGCAGGTTCCCTGCGGGCGCAACTTATCGCCCCTTTAGCCGGAACTTTTCTAGTTTCGCGGAAGCAGCGGGCGTCAGCTACCCTGTGTCAACTCCGGCTTACTCCCCAGCTGGAAACCGCGCTCCAGGGCACGGTAGTTGAGGTCCCGCAGGCGGGGATCCCGGGCAAATTTATGACCGAACTGACGTTCCAGGGCCTGCTCTACCGCTGGCCGCTCCAAAAAACCTGTTAGTCCCACCAGTACCCCCAGGATAATGACATTAAAAACCCGAGGATGCATCTCCTGCTGGGCTATCTCCAGGGCTGGGATGGCCAGGCGTTTTTGTTTAGCCCCATATAATCGCCGGACATCCTCCTCCAGGCTGGCGTCGTATACAAGGGTCGTCGCCGGGCCGGTATATTGCTGAACGCGCTCGACGGCCCGGCGGCTCAGGGCCACGACAATATCTCCGGTAGTAAACTTGGGAGCACTCACCGGCTCATTGCTCACCTGAACGAAGGCTACCGACACGCCGCCCCTTTGCTCGACGCCAAAATTAGGGATATACAAAGCCTGGTAGCCTTTATGGTAGGCTGCTTCCGTCAGAATCTCGGCTATGGATTGGACCCCCTGGCCCCCTTCCCCGGCCAGGGCAATCTTAATGTTAAGGCTCACCTGGTGATTCCTCCTGGGGCCGTTTACCCTTTGCCTCGTCAGGGATCCGCAATTCCCCGATGGGGAAATAAGCGGTCATTTCCTTTTCGACGAAGCGCCAGGTTTCGGCGGCATTGGTACGCCAGTTAGTCGGGCAGGCGGAGAGGGCTTCGATAAAGGCGATCCCCCGGCCCTCCATCTGGTTCTGCAGGCCTTTCCGAATGAAGTTCTTAAGCTGGATGACATTGGCGATGCTACCCCGGGCTACATAAGCCCCCGGCGGGGCAATGGCCGCCACCAGTTCCGGTCCCAGCATAGGCCGCCCCGTTAGCTTGACGTCGCGGCCATAGGGAGTAGTCTCAGTTTTCTGCCCGGGTAGGGTGGTGGGTGCCATCTGGCCGCCGGTCATGCCGTACTGGGTATTATTGACGACGATAATAGTCACCAGTTCGTTACGCACAGAGCTGCTGACGAGGTGCTGGGCGCCGATGGCATAGGCGCCGCCGTCACCCATGTAGGAAACGACCACCAGTTCCGGGCGCACCCGTTTCATCCCCACCAGGACCGGGGTTGTCCGGCCATGATGGGTCTGGATGGTATCCAGGTTGAAGAAGTCCCAGGAAAGGAGGGAGCAGCCGATATCGCAGCCGAAGATGGTCCGTTCCTGAATTCCCAGGGCGTCAATGGCTTCGCCCAGGGCCTTAAGGATGATGCCGTGGCCGCAGCCGGGGCAAAACTTATGGGGTTTAGTCTCCGCCCGCCAGACCCGGGGCATCTGGGGCTGGGCAACCAGGGCCATAAAACCAACTCCTTCGTAAATATGGTCCTGTTAAAAAAGGTTGTGACTTACATTATCGCTGCGGGGCTGGCGGCTACAGGCTTCAGGCTCCGTGGTTCTCGGCGAGCAAACTTAGCGCTCAGCCTTCCTCGGCGGCGGGGGTGGCTTGGTTTTATCCCTTTGATCAATCATAACGAGGTGTGATACTTCTCTTTTCTGAAGCCACGTTACGATCCCCATCCCGTTCACCGCCGCCGCGCTACGGTTTCACTGAGTTTGCCGGCGCCTCGAACCAAGTCGCCTTCCGCCTGTACCCTCCAGCCCCTGCCTCCACCTGCATTTTTATCCTTCGTGTTGAGCGATGCGGAGGATTTCCTCCGGGGTGATGCCCATGCCCGGACGCAGGTAGCTGCTGATGGGTGTCGCCAGGCCGTAAAGGCTGGCCCTAACCTGGCGTTCCAGCTGGCCGTGGGCTGATTCGACCACCAGGATCCGCTGCACCCCGGCAGCCAGGGGCTGCAGGGCATCCTCCGGGAAGGGCCGCAGGGTGATGGGCCGGAAATAGCCGGCCTTGACACCAGCCTTGCGCAGGGCGGCTACAGCCGCCCGGGCAGCCCGGGAAACAACCCCATGGGCAATAATCAGCAGTTCGGCGTCGTCAATGGCGTAGGTATCCCACTCCGTCACCTCTGGAGCCATCGCCTGGTAGTCTTTGATTGACGCCGCCAGGCGATCGTAGAGTTCATCCTCCAGGTTAAAGGTGTTGCGCAAGTGGGCCGGTTCACGGTCTACCCCGGGCAGGCCCGGCAGGCCCAGCATGGGCTGGCACCCCGCCATGGTAATACCTCTGGCCTCAGGGTCGTAGATGGTAACCGGTTCCCGCATCTTGGATTGATAACCATCCCCCAGGACAAAGGTGGGGAAGCGGTATTTCCAGGCGGTATGGAAGGCCTTGATGGTATAGTGAAAAAGGTCTTCATGGGAGGAGGTGGAATAAACAATCCTTAACCCCTCACCATTGCCGCCGAAGCAGGTCAGGTTGAGTTCCTGCTGGGAATAAATTACAGTAGCCGTAGACGGGCCTCCCCGCTGGGTAACGATTACTACGGTTGGCAGGCGCATCATCTCGGCCATGGACATAGCCTCCTGCATGAGGACGTTACCGGGCCCGGCAGTGGCCGTAAAGGCCCTCTTACCGGCCAGAACCCCGCCAGCAGTAGTAAAGCCGGCAGAGATTTCATCTTCGGTTTGTAAAAAACCCCGGCCGTATTTAGGGGCGAGACGGGTCCAGTAGTGCATAATCTCGTTCTGGGGAGTAATGGGGTAGCCGTACATAATGTTGGCCCCGGCCGCCAGGGCGGCCCAGGCGACAACTTCGTTGCCGGTCATAAAGGCCCGCTGCTCACCGGTGATGGGTTTGGTACCTTCTTGAGTAAACATCAGTTCACTTCCTCCGAAAATAGGGTTCTACCAAAAGGCCTGGGGCATATAGCGGTGAATTTTCCGGACGGGGTTACCCTCCCGGTCGTGATCTCCGATTAAGGGTGCCAGTTCAGCCATTACTACCGTGGCCACCACCGGGATAGCCAGCTCCCGGGCTGCGGCCGTCACCAGCGCAGCCCCGGACTGGATAACGCCAGCAGTCGTCCCAGCACCCAAATGGGTGTTATTGATTAACCCATCCACCCGGCCCAGGGAGCGAACGTGGTCAATAATAGCCGGCACCGTAGAAGTTAACGGCCGGGTGGTGTTGATAACTGCTAGTACTTGGAGATCGGGGTCTCTTTTTATACCCTCCAGCAAAAGTAGGGTCCCTGCTCCCGCCACACCGTAACCGACATCGATGATTACACTGCCTTCCCGCTGCAGGGCCCAGCGTACCGCCGGATGGAGAATAGTCCCGGCCTCACCCCAACCCGTTACTTGGCCGGTCTCCCAGCCCAGGACCTGGATGCCTTGCCCTTGCAGCCTTTGCTTTAAAGGCCGCAGGGTATAGCAGGGCTCAACGGTATCCAGGTCCGCCAGGGTGACTACCAGCCCCTGGCGCCTGAGAAAGATAGCCCGGTTAACGGCGTTCTCTGATTTGCCACTGCCGTACTCGCCAACATAAGCCTCGATAAACCGCGCCAGCTCTCACCCCGTCCCATCTGTTTTCCTTAAAGAGGCAGTCCTCCCATTCGCTGTAAATGAGACCTATGGCCATTTTCATCCTTGCTAATGCCGCCCGGTGGTATGGGCGGCATTAGTTAAAATGGCTACAGCCCAACCCTGGTCGGCCTTCATGGCGAAACAGGTATTTATAAAATTTCTGGTAGACCTGCCATGTCCCTAGTATGTTCCACCCTAGGTAGAACTATGAGGAAAATAAAAAAGCCCGGGTCCAGCGGGCTTTCGTGTCAGAGATAAATGCCCTTGCGCCAGGTAGCAGCCGCGGCAGGGTAAAATAACAATTCGGACTGGTGCTAACACCGGCGCAAAACCAGCAGGTGGTAAGCTTACGACCCCAGGACCAGGCGTAAAAAGATTAGCAGGACCAGGCCGGGTAGGCCCAGGAAACCGACGATTAAAACCGTCAGCCAGTTCAAGGGGATAAAAAAGTGAAAATAGGCACCGAAGAAGTTAAAGGCCCAAAGGATGAGCAGGCCGAAGAAAGAGTTGATGAGGATCTTAAAGACCAGCCTCAGGGGTTTGAGAAAGATGCTCCCCAGGAGATAGACCAGGAAGAGGAGAAAGAGAGCCGCAAAGAGAAGCTGGATGGTCTCGCCAACCACAGCCACCACCCCTTACGTATTTGTCAACGGATTTCCCAAAGCTTTTCCCTGGTTGCGCACTACCTTCCACAGGTACATGTATCTTCTTTCCGCCGCTTCCAGCCGGAAGATGGCCTGGTCCACCAGTTCCGGCTCCGTAACTTCAGCAAAAAAACGCTGGGCCGCCAGCCATTCCTCCCTGGCCTCCCTGATAGCCTCTGCCACCCCGGCCAGTTCTTCCCTGAGTCCCAATTCCATTATACGGCCACCTCCCAACTGCCTTTGGTGATAGGATATGCAGCTGGGAATAATTTCTTGCCAACTTTTTGTAGGCTTGGCCGTAAAACATCTATTCTATTTCCCGTCTATTTCCCGGCGACCGGCAAAGGCCCGGGCCAGGGTAACTTCATCGGCGTATTCCAGGTCGCCGCCGACGGGCAGGCCGTAGGCCAGGCGGGTAACCTTAACTCCCATTGTTTTTAAGAGCTTGTCCAGGTAAAGGGCTGTTGACTCCCCCTCCACATCGGCATTGGTAGCCAGGATGACCTCCCGGACGCGGCCATCCCGAAGCCTGGCCAGGAGCTCTTTGATCCGCAGCTGTTCCGGACCAATCCCATCCATGGGGGAGATGGCACCCTGGAGGACATGGTAGACCCCCCGGTACTGGCGGGTCTTCTCCAGGGCCACGATGTCCCGGGCCTCCTCGACAACGCAGATGCAGGTATGATCCCGCCCCGGATCGCTACAAAGGCGGCAGGGGTCTTGATCAGTATAATTGCCGCAGATGGAGCAATAGATGGTCTTCTGGCGCGCCTCCAGGATGGCTGCCGCCAGGCTCCGGGCTTCATTGGCCGGGACCTTAAGGAGATGGAAGGCCAGGCGCTGGGCCGTCTTGGGACCGATGCCGGGCAGGTGGCCGAGGGCGGCAATCAGCTTGCTGAGGGGTTCCGGATATTGCATCTTAGAACCCCGGCAGGCGCATATTGCCGGTAATTTTTGCCATCTCGCCGGCAACCATCTCTTTGGACTGGTGCAGGGCTTCATTGACTGCGGCCAGGATCAGGTCCTGGAGCATCTCCACATCCTCGGGGTCGACAGCCGCCGGGTCGATTTTAATACTCAGGATCTCCTGCCGGCCATTGGCGACTACCTTGACGACCCCGCCCCCGGCGCTGGCCTCAACCGTCTTTTCCCCCAGTTCCTCCTGCAGTTTGGCCACCTGGGCCTGCATCTTCTGCATCTGCTTCATCATTTTGTTCATATTGCCCATACTCATTGTTTATGCCTCCTTTAGTCTCGTTAATCCTTAATCTCCACTTTGTCTTTCCCAAAAAAGTTAACCATCCTGGTGACGGTATCGTCATTATCCACCGGTGGGGAGGGTTTCCCGGAGGTAATAATCAGCTTTAAGGGCTGACCGAATACCGCTGCCAGGGCTGCTTCTACCTTTTCCTTGTTGGCCGGCTGCTCCAGCATTCCCCGGTGAAAGTCGATTTTGACGGCCAGGATCAGGGCCTGCCCCTCTATGGCTACCGGTTCTCCCTCTCGGAGGAAGGCCTGGAGCTGGATGCTCTCCCGGCGGGCGGCCGCCAGGACCTCCGGCCAGCGGGCCTGGATCGCCGCCAGATCCAGCTCCGGCAGGGTGGCCGGACTGCCGGTTGATGCGGCGGTGCCAGTCTCGGAGCCGCCTGCGCCGGCCTCTGGCACCGGACCGGAGGAAGAAGGCAGGCTACCCCCGGTAGGGGCGGGTTCCCTGCTGCCCTGTCGGGAGCCGTTCCCGGGTTCGGCCGTGGCGGCAGTTTCCGCCGGTCCGGCCCCCATCAAGCTGGCGCGGGCATTTCCGGGCCCGGCGTCTACCGGGCCGACATGAACGACCCCGGTAGCCCTGCCCACCGGAGTGGTTGGGGTGGTGTGGGGTGCGGTAACCATCCGCTGGCTCCGGTCAAGCCCCGGCCTGTCCCCTGGGCCGCGACGGGCGGTCCCCCTATCCCCGGCACCCGAGGGTCTGCTTGCCTCCAAGACCGCCAGGCGCTCTTCCAATTCTGTCACCCGGCGCCTCAGGTCCGCCAGGGATGGCCCCGGCGCTACCAGAAAACCGGCCAGGGTCATCTCCAGGATTACCCGCGGCTGGCTGCTGCGGCGTAAGTCTACCCCACCCTGCTGCAATCTCGCCATGAGGTCCAGCAGGCGGTGGTGGTCAAAACCCCGCGCCTGGGCCGCTACCTGCTCCACTTCCTCCGGCAGGAGCCCGGTTAAATTCCCGGCACTGGGATCAGCCTTTAAGAGAAGCAGGTTGCGGGTGTGGTCCAGCAGATCCTCCAGCAAGCGTTGGGGTTCCATCCCGGTCCCTACGGATGCGTCTACCAGGTGCAGGACGCGGCCGCCATCGCCGGCAACCAGGGCGGCAGTTAGCTCCAGCAGGGTATCCAACCGTGCTGTACCCAGGGTAACTGCCACCTGGTGGGCCGTTACCGGCCCTTGGCCGCCGCTGGCCAGGATCTGGTCCAGCAGGCTGAGAGCATCCCGTAAACCGCCGGCAGCCTTGCGGGATAACAGGCTAAGGGCCGCCGGTTCGATTTCCACCCCGTTGGCTGCGGCCACCTCCTGCAGGCGCCCGGCAATGGCCTGCACCGTCAGGGGATGGAAATCAAAGCGCTGGCAACGGGAAAGGATAGTCGGCAGGACCTTGCGCGGTTCAGTGGTGGCCAGGATAAAGACGGCATGGGCCGGGGGTTCCTCCAGGGTTTTCAGCAGGGCGTTGAAAGCCTCCGGCGTCAGCATATGGACTTCGTCGATGATGTAAACCTTATAACGGCCCTCTACGGGACCCAGGGGTATCTTGGCGATTAAATCGCGGATCTCATCAATCCCCCGGTTGGAGGCGGCGTCCATCTCCAGGACGTCCAAGGAATTGCCGACCAGGATGCGTTGGCAGTTGGCGCACTCGTTACAGGGTTCCCCCTCCCGGGGGTCCAGGCAATTGATGGCCCGGGCCAGGATTTTGGCTGTACTGGTCTTCCCCGTTCCCCTGGGACCGCAGAAAAGATAGGCATGGACCAGGCGCCCGGTCCGCAGGGCATTGAGGAGGGTCCGGGTGATATGTTCCTGTCCCACCACCTCAGCAAAGGTGCGCGGCCGCCACTGCCGGTACAGGGCCTGGTACTGAGCCAATTCCTTCACCTTCTTTAGCCATGAATGCTCCGCCTGTACCCGCCAGCCCCCTGCTCGACTAGCCCGAAGCGGGTACAGTAAGTACGGGTATGTAAAAAAGGGATTATTCCCTGAGCGAATAATCCCTTCTTGTCACTTTAGCTGACCGTGCACCCACTGTTGAACATGGCCTCCGGGCGTTACCGGTGCAGGTAACTCCAACCAGGTGCCCCTGCGGCACCCGAGGATGCTCACTTACCGCTGCTTCCTCCCGGACCTGACGGGGTTCATGAGTTCTCGTCGCGCAGGACCCGGTTCTCTTCGCCCCTTACACCGGCCGGACCCCACAGGTCAGGCCCGCCAGTGGGACTTCGACCCCGCTATAGCGGTTTGCGGGTTACAGGGCACCGCTACCTCCCCGTCTAGCACGGTCAAATCTGAAATAGTGGCGGAGAGAGTGGGATTCGAACCCACGAGACAGGATTGTGACCCGTCTACTCGCTCTCCAGGCGAGCGCTTTCGACCACTCAGCCATCTCTCCGCGCAAAACTGATGGTCAAACAAAAAGCAAATCTTTTAGCGAGTTTATTATACAGCTTACTGCGGTTAATTGCAAGGGGCCGGCCCCCCCTGATTCAGCCTTTGGCCCCCGGTATCCAGGGATGGAGCGCGGGTCTGAGGCCAGCCGGCGCAGCCCCACGCCGGGTTTACTCCTTGCCGCTGCCGGCTATTTTTGCTAACATGGAAAGGCAGCAATCCCCAAGGAAGAGAGTCCTCTCCATGCAGCAAGCCCCCAGGTTAAGCCCCATTTTAAAATGGGCCGGCGGCAAGGAAAGAGAACTGCGCTATATCCTGCCTAACTTGCCGGCTGGTTTTCGTTCTTATTACGACCCCTTCGTAGGCGGCGGCGCCGTTTTTCTGGCCGTCGACCGGCCCGTAATGTATATCAACGACAAAGCACCGGAGCTTATCACCCTGTACAGCCTGATTCGCACCGGTGACCGGGAATTTCTTCGTTGCCTGGAAGCTATCAGTAAAAGCTGGGCGTTACTCACCACCATTGTCAGGGATAACGGCGATTTTCTGGCCGACCTGTACCAGGAATATGTTGCCGGCCTTTGTCCGCCATCCAGCCTGGCCAGCCGGCTGGAGAATTTTATTACTTGCCACGAAGGCCCGCTTACCGGCATCCTCGTCCCGCCTTTCAACACCCACCAGGAAGGTTTTCTCCGCGAAATCGCCAGGAACTTCCTCAGCAAAACCTCCCGGATGAAAAAAATTGAAGGGGAAAGGGGCTCCCTGGCCGGCCCGGATATCCGTGATAATATGGAGTGTGCCTTTAAAAGCGCTTTTTACATGCACCTGCGTCATCTCTACAATCGCCGCCAGGAACTGGCCCTGCAGGCTGCTGCCGTTGCGGCCATCTTTTACTTTATCCGCGAGTACTGCTACGCCTCCATGTTCCGTTACAATTGCCGAGGCGAATTTAATGTTCCCTACGGCGGCATCTCCTATAATGAAAAGGACCTGGCCCGGAAGATTGCCTACCTGAAATCCCCGGCACTCCGGGAGCACCTGCAGCGGACGCATATTTTCTGCCTGGATTTCGAGGAATTCCTGGAGCTGACCGCCCCGGGGCCGGAGGATTTTATTTTCCTGGATCCGCCCTACGATAGCGATTTCAGCACCTATGCCCGGCTGAAGTTCGGCCCTAGCGACCAAGAGCGGCTGGCTACTTACCTCTGCCATAAGTGCCGGGCCAGGTTTATGCTGGTAATCAAGAATACCCCTTTTGTTGCCAACCTTTATCAAAATCGAGGTTTAAATATCCGCGCCTTCAATACCCGGTACCTCGTCAGCTTTCAGAACCGTAATGACAAGGCCACTGAGCACCTGATGATAACTAACTACTGATGGCTGGGGGTGACATAAGCCCGAATGAAGGTCTCCAAATAAACTCCAAATAAAAATGAAAAGGGGCGCGCTCTAAGGCTGCGTCCCTTTTAATGCTCATATTTGGCGGAGAGAGTGGGATTCGAACCCACGGAAGGCTCATCACCTTCACTCGATTTCGAGTCGAGCGCCTTCAACCAGCTCAGCCATCTCTCCGCATGCGGAAAAAACTTCTTAAGATCTCCCGGCATTCTGCTTCCCTAATGCCGGGAATAACCTCCACCTGGTGGTCCAGGCGGGGATTTTCGACGACGTTGAGTACAGAATCAACCGCACCGGCCCGCAGGTCCGGGGCGCCATATACCAGCCTGCTGATACGCGCCTGGACCAGGGCGCCGGCGCACATGGGGCAGGGTTCCAGGGTCACGTACAATGTGGCCCCCGTTAGCCGCCAGTCGCCTATTACCCCGGCCGCCGACCGCAGGGCCAGAATCTCGGCATGGGCCGTGGGATCGTTGTTGGTTTCCCGGCGGTTACCGGCCCTGGCGATAATCCTGTCCCCCAGGACCACTACCACCCCAATGGGGACCTCCCCCAGGGCAAAGGCCTGCCTAGCTTCGGCTAGGGCTTCCCCCATATAGAAATGGTGGTCCATAAAGGCCACCCCGCTGCTATTCTGGTGCGCCTGGAGGGACTCGAACCCCCGGCACGCGGTTTAGGAAACCGCTGCTCTATCCACCTGAGCTACAGACGCAAAGATAAAAATGGCGCGCCCGGAGGGACTCGAACCCCCAACCTCCTGGTTCGTAGCCAGTTACTCTATCCCGTTGAGCTACGGGCGCACGCTTTTATTTTATCCATTTTATTTATTTGCTTTTACCAGCAGGACCTATTGTAGCAGAGTTGCCGGTTTAAGTCAAGCCATAGAGGGCGGTGTGATGCGGTAAGAGGGCTAAAAGGTAAGACAGGGAAAAAACTATTGCCGCTAAAAGGCTACTGGCGCCCTTCCAGGCGCCAGTAAAATATGGCGGAGAGAGTGGGATTCGAACCCACGGTACAGGTTTTAGTCCTGTACAATCGCTTAGCAGGCGACCGCCTTCGACCTACTCGGCCATCTCTCCATCTAAGCTTACTGGCGGAGGGGGTGGGATTCGAACCCACGGTGCCCGTGAGAGCATCACTGGTTTTCAAGACCAGCTCCATAAACCGCTCGGACACCCCTCCACGGTTAGCAAAGATAGTATAACACATGCTCCCAGTGGCTGTCAAAAGGTTTTCGCCGCCGCCCCCGTCTAAAATTCCCCCCGGCTTTTACGAGGAAACGCGCGGCCACCTGTTTGTAGCCAGCAGGGCAGTATTTGGCCGTACCCGCAGCCTGTAAAGCTCGCGCAAATATAACAGGCTCCGGAAGATACGCTAGCCGAAAAAAGATAAAGAAAAAGAGTAACCCCGGTTTCTTGGGGGAAACCGAGGTTACCTCTATCTCCAGCCGCGCTCTGGATTACGGCGCCTCTGGTACGAAACCCTACTTAGGGGCCGGCAGGGCGTTATCCAGGGCGTTATTTCTATCCCGCCGCAGGTAGTTAAAGAGGACGCGGTCAACCCCATAGTAATAAGCCGCACTGCCAGCCAGCAGCAGGATAATAGCCAGGGTGTACAGTACAGGGTTAGTACTGGTAGTCCCGGCCAGCATATAATTGAGATTCATGAAGGCCCCCGCAGCCAGGGCGATTACTGTTAGCGCTCCCAGAATCAGGCCGACACCCACCAAAAACTCCCCTACAGCTATCAGCTTAGCGAACCAGGTGTAGGAGCCGCTGTTCAGCAAACCACTCAAAAAGGCCTTATACCAACCGTAATGAATCAAGTCCGGTGTACCCACTGCTTTAGTCCAATAACCCTTCAGGGCGACGCCGGTTTGCATCCATTTGGGGTCGGCCAGTTTGTGAAGACCAGCCTCCAACCACTGCCAGCCCAACCAGAGCCGCACTACCGTCCAGACAATACCCAGCCGGCGATCCCTTAGGAAGCTCAGCATTTCCCTCTCCCCCCTTGTGATAGTTTCCGCACTTCTACTATACACGCCGGAGAAGAAAGAACCCATCGGTTAGGGGACCTATTTTCGGCCTCGATTCACCGCCCTACCCAGGCGCGGTTTAATCAGCCTCCAGCTTCAAGATTCCTCTTTTAATGGCGTATTTGACCAGGTCCACCCGGTCGTGGAGGCCCAGTTTCTGCATGATATTAGCCCGGTGGGCCTGGACGGTTTTCACGCTGATGACCAGCCGCCGGGCGATCTCGGCATTGGTCAGCCCCTCGGCAGCCAGGCGTAAAACCTCAGTCTCCCGTTCGGTGAGCTCCGGTTCTGCGTTTTCTGCCGCCCGGGTGAAGGGTAACCTATTTTGCAGGCCTTCGATTACCCGCCGCGCTATCCGGGGATCCAGGTAGGCCTCGCCGCTATTTACTAGGCGAATGGCTGTCACCAGCTCCTCCACCCCGGCTCTTTTTAAAACATAACCCTTGGCCCCCGCTTCCAGGGCTCGGAAAACTAATTCTTCGTCATCATACATACTAAGGATGACCACTTTAACCGCCGGTTTTTTCTTGACCAGCTCCCGGGTGACCGCAACGCCGTTCTGGCCTGCCCCCAGCTGGAGATCCATAACTACTACCTCCGGCCGGGCTTCCTGCACCAGGTCCAGGACCCCGGCAGCAGAACCGGTTTCACCCACCACCTCGATATCTGCTTCCCGGTTTAGAAGGGCTTTTAAGCCTTCGCGGACAACAGCGTGATCATCGACCAGCACCACGTGGATGGGCATCCCCGTCCCTCCCGCCACCAACAGCGTAGGGCAACCAGAAGGTCACCGCCGTACCCCGGCCCGGCTGCCCCTGAATTTCCAGCCAGCCCCCGGCCAGGGTTGCCCGCTGTCGCAGGTTGCCCAGGCCCTGGCCAGTACCATATTCCTGCTGGGCCGATGCCAGGCCCGCCAGGCCGGTGCCATTATCTTTAATAGTCGTTTTGAAACCATCGGTTCCCAGGTCCACCTGGACCCGGACCTGGCTGGCCCCGGCGTGCCGGCGGATATTGCTGAAGATCTCCGTCACCATATGGTAGAGATGGTCCCGCTGGTCAGCATCCAGACCGGAGGGGGCCGTCCCCTGGATGTGCCAGCTAACATTGAAAGCGTTATCCTGCCCCAGGTCTGCCGCCCGGTCCTTAATAATGGTCACCGGGTCCGGGGGCAGCTCCCGGCCCAGGTGCAGCCCGGCCAGGTAACCCCGCAGGTCGTCGATTATCCCTTCCGCCTGGTGGGACAGGACCTGTAACCGGGAGGCTGCTGCCGCCGGGTTATCCGCCAGCAGGCCCCGGCTATGTTCCAGGCCCAGGGCCAGGCCGTAAATGGACTGGATCACCCCGTCGTGGAGGTCGCGGCGGATCTTTTCCCTTTCCTGCCAGATCATCTCCCGTTCCCGGACTGTCTCCCGGTAGCGTTGCTCTTCGGCGTCGTAAACCTCCAGGAGGCGAAAGATAAAGTAGGCCACCAGGATGCTGCTGAGGATGCGCAGGGCCGGGGCCGGCACTCCCAGGCCCATTAACAGGCTGGTATTTAGAATACTGGCGGGGAAAAAAGGCGCCGGCGGCACCAGCAGGCCCCCGGCAAATGTATAAAGAAACAGGGCCGCGGCGGAACCGGTTAGGTAAAACTTGAGGGAGTGCCGGCGCAAGGGGGCCAGCTCCTCTCCCTGGGCCAGGATGGCTGTGGCACTGAGGATAGACCCCGGTACGGCCAACAAGTAACGGGCCATGATATCTCCGGAAACCAGCCAGGGAGCTATAGCCACCCCGCTGCCAGGAAAGGTCAGGTAAAAAATCAGGCCCCAGCCCCCCAGGCCCAGGACCGGCAGGCGCCTTACCCAGCGGGGCCAGTTCCTGGTATCCGCCAGAAGGTTAATACCAAAGGCCAGCAAAAAGGTATAAGAAAGGGCCAGGAGTAGAGCGTGGCCGCCGTTTAAAAGGGCCCCACGGAGGGTTTGCCAGCCCTCGGCCACCATCCGACCCGGGATAAAGATATAGCCCCATTCGCTGGCCCCGTGCAACAGGCCAAAGATGGCCAGGCAGGGTAACCGCCGCCCCAGGGTCAGGTTGCTCCCCCATCTGGCCCGGACGAGGATGCCGAAGCCCATGAGAAAGAAGGACAGGCCGTAAATAAAGAAGAAAAGGGACCAGTACCAGTATTGGCCGGTCAGCTCATGGATGGCCGGGTCCATAGGGTTAATCCTGCCCGGGCTTGATGGCTGTAAGGCCCCCCATATAGGGTTTTAAGGCGGGGGGAATGAGCACCGAGCCATCCGCCTGCTGGTAGTTCTCCAGGATGGCGGCCACTGTCCGCCCGACGGCCACCCCGGAACCGTTCAAGGTATGGACCAGGCGCGGCTTCTCCTTGGGGCCGGGCCGGAAGCGGATATCGGCCCGGCGGGCCTGGAAGTCTTCAAAGTTACTGCAGGAAGAGATCTCCCGGTAGGTGGCGGCTGCCGGCAACCATACCTCCAGGTCGTAGGTCTTGGCCGCCGCAAAGCCCAGGTCGCCGGCACAGAGGGCGACTACCCGGTAGGACAGGCCCAGGAGCTGCAGGACCTCCTCGGCGTCCCGGGTCAGCTTCTCCAGTTCATCATAGGAATCCTCGGGCCGGGTGAACTTGACCAGCTCCACCTTGTTGAACTGGTGCTGGCGAATGAGGCCGCGGGTGTCCCGGCCGGCGGCGCCGGCCTCGGCCCGGAAACAGGCGCTATAGGCCACGTGGTAGATAGGCAGCTGCTCGCCCGGCAGGATCTCCCCCCGGTAGAGATTGGTCACCGGCACCTCGGCCGTGGGAATGAGGTAGTAATCCGTGCCCTCGACATGGAACATATCCTCGGCGAATTTGGGCAGCTGGCCGGTGCCCAGCATGCTGGCGCTGTTGACCAGGTAGGGAGGAAAGATCTCCTGATAACCGTGCTTGATGGTATGCAGGTCGAGCATGAAGTTGATTAAAGCCCGTTCCAGCCGCGCCCCGGCACCGCGGTAAAAGACGAAACGTGCCCCGGCTACCTTGCCGCCGCGCTCAAAGTCGATAATTCCCAGGTCCTCGGCTAAATCCCAGTGGGGCCGGGGCTCAAAGTCAAAACGCGGCAGCTCGCCCCAGTGGCGGACGGGTTGATTATCGGCGTCGCTCAAGCCCTCAGGCACAGAGGCATGGGGGACGTTGGGCAGCTTCAGCATCTCCTGCTGGAGCTCGTCCTCAACCTCCCGGACCCGGTCATCCAGCTCTTTAATGCGGTCACCCACCTCCCGCATGGAGGCGATTAACGCGAATGCATCCTGGCCGCTTTTCTTTAACCGGGCCACCTCGGCCGAGACCTGGTTGCGCTTGTTTTTCAATCCCTCAACCTCAACCAGGAGGTTCCGGCGCCGGGCATCCAGGGCCAGGAAGTGGTCCAGGCCGGCCTTAAGGCCCCGGCGGGCCAATCCCCGGGCCACCCCCTCGGGATCCTGGCGTACCACTTTGATATCCAGCAAAAAAGCCGCTCTCCTTTCAACCAGTAACTGCGGATAATCCTGCCATTATTATGCCACTCTTGCTGGCGGAGGGCAAATATTGTTTGTCCCTTTAAAGATTAATATAACGGACATCCAAGACGCCGTCCACCTGGCGAATGGCGTCCAGGGCCGGCCGGGGCACCCCGGAATCCACTCCCAGGAGCATGACGGCCTGGCCGCCCTTTTCCCGGCGGCCCACCTGCATGCTGGCGATATTAACGCCGTGGTCGCCGATGACCAGGGCCACCGGCCCGATAATCCGTGGCCGGTCCAGGTGGGGCACCACCAGCAGGTGCCCGGCCGGGACAGCGTCGACGCTGTAACCGTCCAGGTTGACCAGGCGCGGCTCCCCGCCCTGATCGACGGTTCCGGCCAGGCGGTGGCTTTCCCGTCGGCCCCGGACCTCGACGCCGATCAGGTTAGTATAGTACTCCATCTCTAGGCTCTTCTTCTCCCGAAGGCGGAGGCCTCGCTTCCTGGCCACCAGGGGAGCGTTGACGTAGTTAACGGCGTCGGCCAGCAGGGGCCGGAAGAGGCCCTTTAAAAAGGAACTGGTGATAGGGGCCAGGTCATAGCGGGCCAGTTCACCATTAAAACAGATTTCCGCCGTGAGAATAGGGCTCTCCATGAGCTGGGCGAGGAAGCTGCCCAGCTTTTCCGCCAGTTGCAGGTAGGGGTGCAGAACCTCCGCCAGGTGACCGCGGACCACCGGGATATTAACGGCATTCAGGACGGGTTCGCCTCGCAGGCAGCGGACCACGTCCCCAGCTACCTCTACCGCCACTGCCGCCTGGGCCTCAGCTGTGGAAGCCCCCAGATGGGGGGTGACAATAACGTTCTCCAGTGCTAACAGGGGACTCTCCCGGAGGGGTTCTTCTTCGAAGACATCCAGGGCCGCCCCGGCCAGATGACCGGATCGCAAGGCTTCATAAAGGGCTGTTTCGTCAATAATACCGCCCCGGGCAACATTCAACACCCTGGTCCCGGGCTTCATCAGGCCCAGCTTCTCCCGGTCCAGGAGGTACCGGGTGTCCTGCGTCAGGGGCAGGTGCACGGTAACAAAGTCGGCCTTCCTAAGGAGGTCCTCCAATGGCACCAGTTCGATCTCCAGGTGGGCGGCCTGTTCCGGGTCTACGTAGGGGTCGTGGGCCAGGACCCTCATTTCCAGGCCCCGGGCGCGGCGGGCCACCTCCCGGCCGATCTTACCCAGGCCGATGACACCCAGGGCCTTACCCCGCAGCTCGACGCCGACATACTTCTTCTTCTCCCAGATACCCTGCTTTAAAGCCGCGCTGGCCTGGGGAATGTTGCGGGCCAGGGCCAGCAGCATCGCTATCGTATGTTCGGCGGCGGCGATGGTATTGCCCTCCGGGGCGTTAACCACCACAATGCCGGCCTCGGTGGCCGCGGCGACGTCGATATTATCGGTACCCACCCCGGCCCGGCCGATAATCTTCAGTTTCCGGGCCGCCGCCAGGGCGGCCGCCGTCACCCTGGTGCCGCTGCGGACAATTAAGGCCTCGTAATCCCGTAATACAGCTTTAATTTCTTCCTCGCTCATTTTACCGCCGGCCGTCACCTCCAGGCCTGCCTCCCGGAGGAGATCCAGGCCGCGTTCATCGATACCATCCAGGGCTAAAACATGCATTTGCTTATCCCCTCTCTGCGAAGTATAAACAAGCTTATGCCCAAAACAAGCTCCCCAAGCTGACTTTTTCTGCTCCCGCGGTGGTCCTGGCGGAGCTGCAAGCACCTGCCGCATCCCATTTGCCTTGCCATAATCAACCGGTTTAATGCGTCGTCCCTTCCCCCAGGATGGCGCCGGCCGCTGCTACGGCCGCGCCCCGGGTCACCGGCACGCCAGCGTCGACCAGGACGGCTTCCAGAGCGGCCAGGCCGGCTATTACGTCGTTAAGGCTTACATAGCCCAGGTGGCCGAGGCGGAACACTCTATCTTTGACTTCGCCCTGGCCGCCGGCCACGACCACGCCAAATTTCTCCCGTAAAGGATTGATTATATCAGCTGGCTTCATTCCCCCAGGAACGCAGACGGCAGTCACTGCCGGCGAGGCTACGGCATCGTCAGCCAGGAGCTCCAGGCCCAGGCCGCGTACCCCGGCGCGGACCATATCCCGCATCAAGGCATGGCGGGCGAAGCTGCCGGCCAGAGTTTCCTCCCGCAGCAGGCGCAGGGATTCCCGTAGGCCGTAAAGGAGGGCGACCGCCGGGGTAAAGGGCGTCTGGCCTTTCAAACCCGAGCTGCGGGCCTTTTTAATGTCCAGGTAAAAGCGCTTATTAGTACACTTCGCGGCCGCCTGCCAGGCGCGCTCGTTGACGGCCAGCATGGTCAGTCCCGGCGGCAGCATCAAGGCCTTCTGGGAGCCGGCGATGACCACATCGACATGCCAGGCGTCCATGGGCAGGTCGGCTGCCGCCAAGCCGCTGATGCTGTCCACAATCAGAAGGGCCGGGTGGTTGCCCCGGGCGCGGCTGATGGCCCGGATGTCATTCAGGACGCCGGTCGAGGTCTCATTATGCTGCACCAGGACAGCTTTAATTTGCTGCCCGCTATCGGCAGCCAGGCGCTCGGCGATAACCTCCGGGTCGGCCGCCTGGCCGTAAGGGAAGGCCAGGACCTCCGCCTCCACGTCAAAGGCGCGGCAGATCTGGATGAAACGCTCGCCGAAGGCGCCAATGGTCACGGCCAGGACCTTCTCCCCGGGGGAAATCAGGTTGGCCACGGCCGCCTCCATGCCGGCCGTGCCCGAGGCCGTCAGAATGACCACCTCGGAACGGGTCTGGAAGACCTCTTTGAGCCCGGCGGTTACCTCTTCCCAGAGTGCTTTGAATTCCGGCCCTCGGTGATTGATGGCCGGCCGGGCCATGGCCAGGGCCACCCGCGGCGGCACCGGCGTCGGTCCGGGTAGAAGTAAGATTTGCTTGTCAGTCATGGAAAACAACCTCCTCAAAACTAAAAATCGTTATTGTTACAGACGACCTGCCCTAGGCTGGCGCAATCAATGCTATCCAGCTTTAAGTGATACTTTATAAAATATCCATATATTAACTAATATAGAAAAGTATTTGGACTGCTAAACAATTTTTGGCTACCACCTCCAGCGTGGTTCGGGCGAGCATGGTTCGTTCGAAAGCAGGTAAAATCCACCCGGCAAAATAAAAACTCCCGTCCCTAAAACAAGGGACGAGAGTTTTACCCGCGGTACCACCCTAGTTGGCCAGGTTATAAAAGCCAAACCTGACCCTCTCTCCATGCATAACGGACATGACCGTCCCGGCTTAATTCCCTCAACAGGATTTCTCGTCGGGTACTCAGGGGTGCCTCCCGACAGCCTCCGGGCTGGTTCCCACCTACCACCAGCTCTCTCGCTCACCGGATTGGGCCGCCGGCACTCCCCCTCATCGCTTTGCCACGATTGATTTTGGTTATAATAGCACACTATAGCCGGAAACGCAAGGATAAAAATCATTGTCGCGATACACAGTGGCGTTTTCAGGTCATCACCGCTTGGTCGGGTCTGAGTTTTAATATTCCTTTGCATCAGCCGGCCGTTTCCATTCCGGTATTAAAGACCTGTCCCATAACCATGATGCATATTTTACGGAGGATTTATAAAGGTGAACGTCTATCTGGACACCTCCGCTTTACTTGCCGTCCTCGATGCTGGGGTTACCTGGACGAGCCGCCATCCTCCAAACTCCTAAAATAGTCCCGGGGAGTGCAGATGTGTACACCCTCAATAACCTGGCCACGATAGGGTTCAAAATGATGTAAATCGCCAGTAATAAGATGGGTGGCCCGAGCCTGGATCGCTGCTAAAAGTACAGGTCGATCTTTTGCTGGCAGATGCACTGGACAGGAAAAGATGGTATCGACCTCAGGTACAATGTCAAGTTGCGCCACCAGTTTTTCCAGGCGCATTAAGTGCGCCTGTTGTTCAAGGTTACGCCGGGCTTCTTCGATTACATAGCCGGAGGCTAACAGCTGGCAGAGATTACGCCGTTCCCTTTCCCACAACCGGCTTAGAGCCGGGCTGCCGTAAGCAGCGGAAAATAGAACATTGGCATCTAAGTAGAGCCGGTCCATCAGCTATCCTGTAACCTTTCGTGGGGGATACTAGCAGGATCCAATCCCAGCTTACGTACCTCTTGGACCGCCCAGGCATAATCTTCCGGGGTGATACAATTATTTAAAAGGAATTCCGCCTTGCGTTCAGGGGTATAAACTTCTACCGGCAGGGCCACCGCCGGGCGTAATAATATCCCTTCTGGACATGCTTCAGCTATCACCAACGCCCCTTCTTGCAAGCCGTATTTACGACGTAAACTGGCCGGAATAACAACTGTACCCCTTTTCCCTATCTTCGTTGTTTCTTTAATAGCAAGGCCCATGATATCACCTCCGAAACTCAGTATATCAGATAAGGCGGGTTTACGCAAGAAGGCATTACCATCCTTACAAAAATCCTCATAAACATATCTGCTGTTCTCAGCCCTCTCTCGACGAAGTTATGAAAAAGATAAAGCAGGTAATTTTATCTGCCAGGCGGTCGAGCACGGCGGCTGAGTAATTACAATCTGACGATCCTTAATCATCCCGTGAACCTCCGTGGAAGGCCAAGGGGAATCCTCAGCAACAACACGCAGGGCCGGGTTAAATTCAAGCCGGCCCCCAACCCCATTATGATAAAACTTGCTTCAAACCATCCGGGCACGGCGGCGGAATTCCCGCAACACCTTTTCTTCCTGGGCCACGGTAACTTCCATCTCTGCGGGGCTGCCGTTGACATTATGGCTGGGGTAGACCAGGGGTTCATAGCCGCGCTGTAATAATACCTCCGCCGTCCGGGCTACCAGGGCATCGGCGATCAGGCAGGAGGCAATGGTCGAGGCTGAGGCCACCTTCCATCGTAAACCCGGCAGTTCCACCAGGGCATCCCCTTCCGGCACGCAGGTATCCAGCACCACATCGGCGGCTTCACTGAGCCTGAGGCCGCTGCTGTGGCGCGGCGCATGGGCCAGGGAGTGTCGCCGGGAGGTTATGGCAATAATTTTTAAGCCCCGCCGCCGCCCTTCCAGGGCCATATCAACGATTAATTGATTAATACCCGAATGGGAGATTAGGATCATGGCATCCGGGGGCTTCATTTCGTAATTCTGCATGATTATTCCGGCGTAGCCCTCCAGCTTTTCTAAATAAGAGGCCTGGCGCATGCCCATATCGCCTACTACCCGGGCATTGTAGGACAGGTAGAGTTCCAGCATGGGGTAAAAACCGACAATACTGCCTATGCGCGGGAAAGTCTCCATCACGGGAATGGCCGAGTGGCCGGCCCCGAACATGAAGACGACCCTGTCGCCGGCAATGGCATCAGCGCAGATAGCAGCGGCCTCGTTTAGCCCGGTGGCCTGGGTCTCCCTGATTTGCCTGGTCAACTGCTGCATGGCTGCGAGAAAATAATCACCCGCTGTAGCGGAGTTTGCTAACATACATTAATCCCTTCCTGTGGAGAAATAGAATTAGATGACCCTTATAAAGCCAGGGGATAACGTCCCAGGCGCGCTGCTTCACGGAATAGGAAAAGCAGGTTTGCCGCCGGCACGTCGCGCTGGATATGGTTGGCTGGGGCCAGAATATAACCCCCGCCCGGGGCCAGGTTGCCGAGGCGCTCCCGGATTTCCCTGCTGATGGCCTGCTGCTCTCCTTGCAGGGCCTCCTTGATATCCACACCGCCGAGGAACGACAGCCTGTCGCCATAAGTCTTTTTTACAGCGGCCTGGTCGGTAACCTCCAGGGGTTCCAGGGGATGAAAGACATCAATGCCAACATCCAGGAGGTCCCCCAGCAGGGGGGTAATGGCCCCGTCGCTGTGGAAGACAACTTTAATGTCCGGTGAGTAACCCTTCACCAGGGTAATGAGGCGGCGCCACTCAGGAGCGAAGAATTCCCGGAAGAGGGCGGGAGCAATAATGAGGCTGCGCTTATCGGCGTAATCATCCCCCGGCAGTTCCATCAGGTCCAGGTCCTTCCCGGCTACATCCAGGTAGACTTCCGTCAGGCTATAAAAGACATCGCCTACCTTCCGCACCAGGGCATGGGCGAAATCCGGATCGGTGAGCAGGTCGACCATAAATTGCTCGGGCCCTCGTAACAGGCAGCAGAGTTCAAACAGGCCGTAAGAATTCACCGCCCGGGCGGCAATGGCATAATCGCCGCTGGCGCGAATGGCCTTGACCCTGGATCGTACCGCCTCCAGATCCAATCCGTCGCTACCGGGCCACGGGTAGGTTTCCAGATCTTCAATGGTGGCCGAGGCCAGGGGGTGCAACCGCGCCCCCCGGTAACCATCCGATTCGACCCACTCGATGCCCCAGTTATCACGGCCACCGCCGGCAGGCGGCGCCCCCATTTCACTGAAACCCAACCAGATATGGCGGATGTCAACTCCCAGGGCTTCCAGCAGGCGATCGTCATAATAATTCACTGTGTGGCTTCGTTTGGGCCGGAAAGGAGCTGCCGGCTCTCCCAGAGCCAACTCTTCAACGGCTGCAAAGTAGAGGGGATCCGTAATTCCGTACCAGCTGCCCCCTAAGGCCAGGGGAACCCGGTCGGGTTCCTCATGGTTCAGGGCGACCCGCACCCTTTCCCTGGCTGACATTTCCTTCATGATCTATCCCCCTGCGAAATGAGATGTGGGAAGTGAAATGTGAGAGGTGAGATGCTTGTTGAAACTGGCTGCGCCAATCGGACTACGCCCGGGGATAAACCCCGTAGCGCCGCGCCGCCGCCACCATCGCTGCCAGGTTCTCCGGTTTGGTACTGGAAAGCATACTGCAACCCGAGCTGAGGATAAAACCGCTCTGGGGCAGCATTACCTGGAATAAGTCCCGACAGGCATTTTCGACTTCCGCCGGCGTGCCCCGGGCCAGCATCTCCGTATCCAGGTTGCCGATCAAGGCCGTCTTACCCAGGGATATGGAACGCAGCCTTTTAATATCGGTCCGGTGATCAATCTCAAAGGCTGCCGCCCCCGTCTCCACCCACTGGTCGTGGATGGCATCGGTACGGCCGCAAATATGAATCGAGTAGGGCAGGCCTATCTCTTCCTGGATGGCCCGCGTAGCCTCTTTTTCATACGGCAAAACGTATTCATTAAAAATCGGTGGCCCGACGATATCCGGCCCGCCAAAGGCGTCACCACAGGTAGTGACATGGGCGCCGGCCCGTTTCATAGCCCGGGCCAGTTCAATATGGCACTGGTTGCAAAAGGCGATTAGTTTGTGGACCAGCTCTGGTTTCTCGCCCAGGCTGATGTCCAGCAGGAACTGTTCCATACCCCGCAGGAGGGCAGCCAGGGTAAAACCGCACTGGTCAGCACGGCCGATAACCAGCACCCGGTCCCCTTCCTTCGCCACCAGGGTTTCAACCGCCTTTAACCACTGCGGTAAACGACCATCTTTACTGGGATCCAGCGGCTTTAGCTTATCAACATCCTCCAACCGCTCCAGGACGTGGCCGGTAAGGGCTGGCGGGTTATCCGGCCGGTACTCTACCGGGCATCCCAGGGCTTCGGCCAGGATGGCTGCATCCGGGCCCATAAAGTGGCCGTCATAACCAAATTTTTCCCGGCACGCCAACATAGCTAGGGCCAGTTTGCGACCGTCATGGGAACACTCAATCATGTCGTAACCAGCCAGGGCCACAGCCATCGTGGAATTCTGGGGTACTACCGGTACGCGGTCTGGTTGCTCCCAGCGTAAGGCGGCCATCGACCGCGCTAAGGGTGTCATTTCTGCCACAGGTTATTCCTCCTTAGGAATGAGATGGGAAAGGCGAGATGTAAACTTAGCCACAATTTACCTAGCGATAGTTAATTACTTTTTCAATTTCTTCCCGCGAAGGGGCCCGGACCAGTCCCCCGGTAGCCACTACCAGGGAAGCCGCGGCGTTCCCCCAGCGGGCAGCCGTTTTTTCATCAAATCCTTGCTGCAGCCCCCATAAAAAGGCAGCATCAAAAGTATCCCCCGCGCCCACGGTGCCCCTTACCGGCACCTGATAGGCAGGCACGTAGAGTTCCAGCCTCTTGCCTATCTGATAAAGGTTGACGCCCTTTTCCCCCTGTTTGGCCACCACCCAACCCTGGTAGCCGTTGGCCTCAAGACAGGCCAGGCTATCCTCCATTTCTTGTTCACCGGTAAGGGTATTGATTTCCGTGAAATTACCCAGCAGATAATCTATATCAGGGAAAAAGCCCTTAATTTCCGTTAGTAATACCGGTTGGCCGATGGCCGGCCCGATATCCATGGCTGTTTTTAGACCCCTGGCCCGGGCCAGGGCCAGGATCCTGCCGGCTGTTTCCCCTCTTAAAGCGGGTAACAAGGGATACCCACAGATAAGCAGAAACTGGTGCCCGAGTAATAACTCGAGATCAATTTTGCTGTAATCCAGGGATGCATCAGCGCCGGCATAAAAAAAAGAAAGGCGGTTATTAGCTTGATCGGTAAGAACGACGTTTGTTGAAGTAGGAATACTTTTATCCTGATAGATGCCTTTTAGGCTCACTTTCTCCCTGGCCAGCCACTCTTGGAGTAACCCGCCCGCCCAATCTACACCCAGGGCGCTAAAGAGGGTCACCCGGCCGCCCAAAGCGGCAAAAACGTAGGCTACATTGGCGCCATTGCCCCCCATGGAGGCTGCCACCGGTTCCTGGCACCAGATTAAATTGCCCCCTGTGAATTCATCGCCGCTGGCCCGGGGTAGATCGGCGATATTGTGTAAAAAGAGATCGATTACCGTGTTACCGATTACTGCTAACATCTTCTCTTCCCCTATTATCCGTTGGTTGGTAAATGCTCTTTAAGTTGCTGCTGCAGCTTTTCATAGGCAGCCGGATCTAAAGGCAGAAACTCAAAATCGCCCACATGGGTATCTCGATCCTCAATAATCAATACCCGGGCCCCTGGCGCTAGGGCGATGTTGTGCCAGACCTGGCGGGGGACATTATAAATCTCGCCGGGGATCATGACTGTGGTCTGGAAACTAAATAGACCATCCCTTTCCTCCCCTACAATCAGCACCCCCTGGCCGGCCAGTAAGACAAAGGCTTCATCGGTCTGCAAATGGCGATCCATTTTATGCAGATTGGCCGGCGCCTGGGCAGTATCATAATTTAGCTGGGCCACCTGCCATTTTGACGTTAAGATTAGGGGTTGAAAGCCAGGTTGATCATAGGTATATTTCTCCAGTAAAACCATTCGGGCAGTGCTCCTCTCCTGCAGGTAAGTGAGTTGCAACTTGCAACTATACTATAAAATGGAAGTGCACAGTGGGAGAACTATCGGCCCGGGAGGAAACTAAAAGGTTTCCTCCCGGTGCAGGTTATTACTTCTTTAAAAACTTGGAGGCATTTTCTTTAGTAGCCAGTTCCAAAGGCGACAGAACTAAATCCGGTATTTTTTGCCCTTCCAGGAGGGGAATTACCATCTTATTTATAGCTGTCTTGCCGTGCTGGTCGGGCATATAAGCGGTGGTAGCAATGAAGGGGCTCTTGGGATCCATCAAAGCCCGGAAGCTAGTTTCGCCGATGCCACCCTGGCCGAAAACAGCCACTTTGTCGGCCAGGCCGCGGGCTTCTACGGCAGCAGCGGCCCCCAAGGCCATATCATCGTTAATGGCAAAGACTACATTAACATCCGGGTTGGAAGTCAGGATGTCAGTCATTACATTGAGTCCCTTTTCCCGCAAGCCTTCAGCATCCATCCGCGGTAGGAACTGGGCGTCGGGCACATACTTTTTAAAGGCTTCCATAAACCCATCAATACGTTTGCCTACGATTTGCTCTACGGCCGCATGGGTAATTAAGGCTACTTTGGCTTTCTTGCCTTTAAATTTTTCGCTAAAATATTTGCCAGCGTAGTCGCCTACGATTTTACCGGCTTCGACATCATCATGGTTTAAGAAATAAGCCCCCTCAATAGGTACATCTGAGGCAATAACCGGCACGTTCTTGGCTTTGGCTTTCTCCATAATGGCACCGCCGACCTTGGGATCAGGAGTGCTGACAATCAGGATCTTCGCGCCGCGGCCCAGTAAACTCTCTACATTCTGTAGGCAGGTCTGGCCGTCATTGTTATTATCCGCCACATCCAGCTTGATGGGCTTGCCAGATTCCTTGATCGCCGCTTTCATACCCTCAATCTGATTACCCCAATACTCGTCAACCATCCGCATGACGGCATAGCCAACCACCGTTTCTCCCTTTTTATCTCCCTGGGAGTTACCCTGCCCCTGCTGCGCCGGTTTTTGCCCGCAGGCAGTTAAAACTAGCATTATGACCAGGGAAGCGGCAACAATCGTCAACCATTTTTTCATTGGCTCTTTATCCCCCTTTAATTAATACTCCACGACCGAAGCAACATCCAGGACATCTCAATCTAATGTACCTGCCTGAAATCATGGGTGGCAAGAAAAATAACCTTTTCTTCAGTAGCTTCCTTTTGTTGAATCTCCCCTGCCATCCTCCCCTCCCGCATAACCATAATCCGGTCACTTACAGCCAGGACTTCCGACAGGTCTGAAGAAATCATCAGCACTGCCATCCCCTCATCAGCCAGTTGCCTGATCAAACGATGGATCTCGGCCTTGGCGCCAACATCTACTCCCCGCGTCGGCTCATCCATAATGAAGATCTGCGGTTTAGGCTGGCGCATCAGCCACCGGGCCAGGATTACCTTTTGCTGGTTACCGCCGCTTAAATTGGCTACCTTTTGCGCCAGGTTGGGGGTCTTGATCGCTAATTCCTTTACCCCGCGCCCGGCCATCTGCTTTTCTACCGTCGTCTGGATAAAACCGCGGCGGTGAAGGGAATCCAGGTTGGCCAGGCAAATATTACGGGTTACATCCAGTTGCAAAACTAGCCCCTGGTGCCGCCTATCTTCAGGCAAAAAGCCCAGACCATGCCGGATAGCCTCGCGTGGACTGGTAATCTTCACCTCCTTCCCTGCTAGTTTTATCTTTCCAGCCGACGGTCGGGCCAGGCCGAAGAGCAACCTGGCCACTTCCGTTCGCCCGGAACCTACCAACCCATAAAGACCAAGGACCTCACCAGCGTGCAAAGAAAAGTTTATATCTGCTACTACACCCTCCTGGCAGAGGCCTTCCACCTCCATTACCACATTTCCCCTGGCAGCTTCTCCTGGGGATACTAAACCTTTATTTATATCCCGGCCCACCATCAGCCGGACAAGTTGTTCATATTGCGCCTCTGCCCCGGGCAGAGTAGCCACCACCCGGCCGTCACGGAGAACTGTTATCCGGTCGGCCAGATGCAAAATCTCCGCCATGCGGTGGGAAATATAGATAACGCCTACGCCCCGCTCTTTCAGCCGTTGCAGGTTCTTAAAGAGGACGGCTGTTTCATCCTCGGTCAATACCGCTGTGGGCTCATCAAAAATAATTACTCTGGCGTTAATTGATAAAGCCCGGGCAATTTCCACCTGCTGCCGGTAAGCGACACTCAAGCTACCCAACCGCTGGCGCGGGTCCAAATCTATCTCCAGTTCGTCCAGTAACTCACGGGCCATATTATAAAGCCTGTTCCAGTCTACCCAACGCCGGCCCCAGCGGGCTGGCAAGCGGCCCATAAAGATATTCTCAGCTACCGAAAGATGCGGGGATAAAGCTAACTCCTGATAAACGGTGCTAATGCCCAGTTCCCTGGCTTCCCGGGGAGAATTGATGGTAACCGGCTGCTCCTGAAAATAAAGCTGTCCCTGGTCGCTGTGGTAAACTCCCGAAATAATTTTAATCAGCGTCGATTTGCCGGCCCCATTTTCGCCAACCAGGGCGTGGATCTCCCCTGGCATAATCGCCAGGGAAACGTCTTTTAAAGCCTGGACGCCGGGAAAAGCCTTGTTCACTCCCTCAAGCCGCAAAAGGGGTTGCCCGGCCATTTAAGCCGCCCTCCTTTGCCGTACCTGGTCAATGCCCACTGCCAGTAAAAGCACCACGCCCCGGGCCACATCTTGAAGGAAACTGGAAAGACCCAGGAGGACAAAACCATTACCAAGGACCCCTAGGACGAGTACTGCCAGGATCGTATCTTCTACCCGCCCCTGGCCGCCGCTCAAACTGGCGCCACCCAGGACCACAGCCGCAATCGCATTCAATTCATAACCGGTACCGGCGCTGGGAACACCGGCACTCAGGCGCGACGCCAGAATGATCCCGGCGAAGGCCGCCAGTAACCCCATCAACAGGTAAATCAGGATCTGGGTTTTTTCCACATTAATACCGCAGACGCGGGCCGCCTCTTCATTACCACCAATGGCATAGACTTCGCGGCCGAAGACTGTTTTATTGAGCAAAACGTAAATACCGGCGACGACTAAGAACATTAACACTACAGGCATAGGTAGGCCGGCCAGGAGGCCACGACCCCAATAGCCAAAGTCGGGGAAGATGGGTTCCGTGCCGTAGATACCAAAAGATAACCCTTTAGAGTAAATAAAAGCCAGACCCCTGACAATAATCATTGAAGCTAAAGTGGTAATCAAGGGATTAATTTTAACCTTGGCAATAGACATACCGTTAAGCAGGCCCACCGCAACACCTACTACCAGCCCGGCCACTATCGCCAGCCACTGGGGCAGGCCGCCATGCATAATACTGCCGACAATCACGCCGGTAAGGGCCATATTACTGCCGACGGAAAGATCAAAACCGCCACTTATAATTACCACCGTCATCCCGGCGGCGACAATGCCGATCAAGGCAAAGGATAAGAACATATTGGAAAAGTTATCCCAGGTTAAAAAATTGGGTGATACATACGTAAAAATGATTATTAACAACAATAAAGCAACAAGCAACCCCAAACGTTCCGCCAGACTGCCTACCTTTCGTTGTTTGCCATTTTCCTTCATGCCAGTAATCACCTCTAAATTCTGTACCATTTTTCCCTTCCGCCCTTTTTTATTACTAACGCATTTGTAATTTATGTTTTAAAAGGTTTTTTTCAGGGTACAGGTAACAAGTGCCCTTTAGCTCTAATTTCCGGCCTCGAGCCGTAATTTCAGCAACAAATCCCGAGAGTTTCGTGCACAGTAATTACTTACAGGTTCTCCGGCGAGGTAAAGAAATAATGAAGTACCAGGGTAACCCCTCCCAGCAGGGGGCCGTCGTCTCCGAGCTCACTGGCCCGGACCCTTACCTTTTCCGCGGCTACTGAAAAAGCCCTCTCCTGGACCATCTGTTGGATAGGTTCCACCAACAATCGCAGGTCAGTCAGCGGCATTTCCCGGGTGTTCAGGATAACCAGGTCGGGATTAAACAAGTTGACCATGTTGACAACACCGCTGCCGAGATATTTTATCTCCCTGGCCAGCACTTCCCGGGCCAGAGCATCTCCTCTTGTAGCCGCTGTAAAAATACCTGTTATTGTCAACTCCCCCGTTGCCAGGTCCTGTTGTAATTCACTTGCTGCTCCGGTGGCTAAACGCTCCCGGGTATAGGCCAGCATGGCATCCCGGGAAGCGTATAGTTCCAGGCAACCATAATTGCCGCAGACGCAAGGGGGGCCTTCGGCATTTACCGTCGTATGCCCGATCTCGGCGGCCAGACCATCCTCGCCCCGGTAGGGTTGGCCGTCCACAATTACGCCGGCGCCAATCCCGGTACCTACGATGATACATACGAAGTTATCACTTTCTTTGGCCCCTCCTAACCACTTTTCCGCCAATGCCGCTGCGTTGGCATCATTATCCACAAAGGTAAGTAATCCTGTTTCTTCCTGCACGGCTTTGGCCAGGGGAAAGTCGGACCAATCATAGGGGACATGATACCGGGAAGGATTCTTTTCGGAACCAGGGGGCAGGCTCCTGATACTGCCTTCACGCCAGCTTAAAGGTCCGGGGGCTACAATGCCCAGCCCGACAATCTTTTTTTTGGCAATCATTGCTCCGGAGATTAATGAATTCACCATCTTTCCCACTGTTTCCACCAGGTCGGTGCCATCAGTAAATACGTTCTTTATAATCCTTTCTCTGGCTATAACCTCCCCTTTCAGATTGGTAATGACGCCGGTAACAGCGGTACGGCCAAGGTCAATACCTACGGCAAAACGAGAGTTCGCTTCCAGTTCCAGTAGAACCGGTTTGCGCCCAAGACTGCTTTCCCCGGGGCCTACTTCCTTAATTAAACCCAGGGATAATAAAATACTGGTTAAATTGGAAACGGTGGCTCCACTCAAGCCGGTCAAATTGGCTAACTCAATACGCGAAACCGGTCCCTGCAAACGGATCAAATTAAGAAGCAAACGCAGGTTATATTCTTTATTGCTTTTTTGATTGTAGCCGTATTCCCCTTTACTCATTAGGCCATCTCTCTAATTAATTTATTTAACGAATTAATTATTCGCCATTTATCCCCGGAATCCTGCTTCAGGTTAAAATTTTTCGACCTGTGAACTTACGTGTACCATAATTTCCCAGCAGGCCACAATAAAAAACAACCCACTTAGATCGCATCATTTTCATTGATTTTTGGGGCCGGGGCACAAAGCTCACGCCGCCAGTCCCGCGTCAAAGGATAAACAAAGATCTTCTTTGCCGATGCTTTTCCCTGGCGATAACCATGGCCAACACTTGCCGTCTCACCGATATACACCCAATTGGCGGCAGCATAGCAGGTGCCGTCATGGGGCGGCATGACAAATGTTTCTAACAATACCGGGGCATAGCCATAGCGCGCCAGCCAATCCTGCCGTAACCGCCGCACGGCTAAGGCCAGGGCATGGCTCGCCAGATGGGGAATATGAACCCCCGGTAGGATTAAAAAGCGGCTATTGCCGACTATGCGGTAGAGAAACCGCCGCCGTTCCGGGGGTGTCCAGCCAATCCAGTCGTCCCTGGCGCTCAAGGCTCTGGCTGGCGCCGCAAACAACAGCGCCCCCAAGATGCGGTTTG